>NZ_CAMZMY010000010.1:0-177785 GCF_947311895.1 Pseudoalteromonas sp. PAR1
GAATGCACCGGTCTTGAAAACCGGCAGGGGTTTGTAGCCCCTCTAGGGTTCAAATCCCTATCTCTCCACCATTATTTAAAAAAACCGCCTACAGGGCGGTTTTTTGCTATCTGGAGATAAATAATGTCAGCAAGCACACCTTCTACACCTATAAGAATGATAAAGCATGTTTTACTTTGGTGTATCTTCTCTTATTTTTATCATAGTGGCATTAATGTACTTGTTGCTATGGCTCATGATGCACAACCAGATTACGGGTTGTTATCCTCAATTGCGTATGGCATTGGTTTCAATGTACTCGTAGGTCATTTAATTGGTAAGTACGATAAACATTGGCCTGTTATTGCGGCAATATTTATCGCTGTAGTTGGGCTTGTTGTAGTGCCTTTAATATTAATGGGGCAGGCGAGTTTAAAAGATACATATTTTATTTTGGCTATGGTGATAAGTTTACCGGTTGCAACATTAGTCATTGAGAAAATAAAGCAACGAATTAGTTTAAACACTGAGCAAACGCAATAAACTAAGCGATATTCGTTGTTTTTTTATGTTAGTATGGGCACGTCTTTTAACTAAATAAACGTGAATTTAAACATGTCAGATAATTTTACAACAGACGCTGAAAAAGCAAGTTACGGTATTGGTTTACAAATGGGTGAGCAATTAAAAGCAAACCCTTTTGAAGGTTTAAACTTAAACTCTGTATTTGAAGGTATGAAAGACGCATACACTGGTAACGATTTCCAAGTTGAAATCCCAGCAATTCAAGCTGCCTTTGAAAAGATCAATGCTGAAATCCAAGCTCGCCGCGAAGAAGAAGCTAAAGTACTTGCTGCTGAAGGTATTGCCTTCTTAGAAGAAAATGCAAAACGTCCTGAAGTAACAGTAACTGAGTCAGGTCTTCAATACGAAGTACTTACTGAAGGCAATGGTGAGAAACCAACTGTAGATTCAACAATTCGTGCGCATTACCATGGTACACTTATCAATGGTACGGTATTTGATAGCTCTTATGAGCGTGGTCAACCAGCCGAATTCCCAGTGGGTGGCGTTATCAAAGGTTGGACTGAAGCAGTACAAATGATGGGTACTGGTTCAAAATGGCGTTTATACGTACCGCATGAGCTTGCTTATGGTGAGCGTGGTGCTGGTGCTGCAATCGCACCTTTCTCAACACTAATCTTTGATGTTGAGCTATTAGAAATCATCTAATTGATTTTAATAGGTATAAAAAAACCTGCTCTAAGCAGGTTTTTTTATGTCTGAAATAAACAGCTAACTAGCTATTTGACTCAGCGTATTCTTTACACTTAACTTTGTCCTCACACTCACCATAAAGGTAAAGAGAGTGGTTAGTTAATTTAATGCCATTTTCTGTAGCAATCTCTTCTTGACGACGTTCGATTAAATCATCTTCAAATTCAACAACCTTGCCGCATTTAAGACAAACGAGGTGGTCATGGTGAGTGCTACCTGATAATTCAAATACTGACTTGCCGCCTTCGAAGTGGTGGCGAGATACAATACCTGCATCATCAAATTGGTTAAGTACACGGTAGACAGTTGCAAGACCAATCTCTTCGCCTTTGTCTAATAGAATTTTATAGACATCTTCAGCGCTGATGTGTTGATTGTCTGGAGATTGTAGAATCTCTAAAATTTTAATACGCGGCAAAGTTACTTTTAACCCTGCTTTTTTTAGTTCCAAGTTGTGATCAGTCATTCAATCTGTCTCAATTTATTTAGTTATACTAGGCATCATTAAGATGCACACGACACATTAGCAACTGTTAGAATAACGTGCCTAGTTACTAAGTGCAAAGAACAATTCGTTTGATTGCTGTTTTTTTAGACGAAAACGAACTGGTTGTGCATCTTTACATCAGCTAGTAAATGCGAGTAGTACTTGTTATTAATCAGCAAGTTCCGCTAAACACATCTCTTCATAAACTTGAGCGCACCAGTCTTTTACACGTTGCTCTGTCAGTTCAGGTTGACGATCTTCGTCAATCCCTAAGCCAACAAACGTTTTGTCATCAATTAATGCTTTTGATGCTTCGAAGTCATAGCCATCAGTTGACCAGTGACCTACTACAATCGCGCCACGCTCAGTAACGATGTCATTGATCATACCCATTGCATCTAAAAAGTATTCAGCATAGTCTTCTTGGTCACCACAACCGAAAATTGCAACCAGTTTACCTTCGAAGTCTACTTCTTCTAATTCAGGGAAAAAATCATCCCAGTCACATTGCGCTTCACCGTAGTACCAAGTTGGAATACCGAATAACAATAAATCGAATTCAGCAATCTCTTCTTTAGAACTTTTTGCAATGTCATGAACCGCGACTAGCTTTTTACCTAATTCTTTTTGAATCATTTTAGCTACGTGTTCAGTATTACCTGTGTCGCTTCCGAAAAAAATACCTACGCTTGACATGGATTTAAAACCTTCTATCTATCAATAGCCAATCTTTCTTGTAAAATTGTTTCAATCAACGCGCTACGGCTAATATTCTGCGCATCTGCCATATCGCTTAATGCCTGATATAACTGTGATGAAACCTTAAATTCTACACGCTTTAAACCACGTGCTTTATCTCGCTTTATTTGATTACGTTTATTTACTTTTAATTGCATGTCGCGAGGTAGGGGATTTGTTTTAGGTCTACCTGGACGTTTCTCGTATTCAAATAAATCGGGTGTTGTTCTATCTGTTTCTGATTTTGCCATATCTAGCCCACACCTGCGCCTTGCCAAAAGACTTGAATAAGACCTTTAGCTATAAACCCAGAACAGCCTAAGAATAGCACTAACCAAACGATGTATCGGCCAAATTTTGGTACATCACCTTTTTTAAGGACGTCTTGAATTGCCATTCCAATAAAAAAGAAAATGCCGGCTAAGCCAAAATACAACCCTAAGGTATCAAATTCGTTAATTAACTGACTGACCATCAACGTATAAACCTTCAAAATAAACGGCGCGTACTATACCACACAAATTCATAATAATTTAGTGCGCACGATCAAAAACAGCGAAATTTATCTGTCTTTTATGTGGCTAAAAAATCGCTAATTGCTTTATTTACGGCAAGCGGTTTTTGTGCGTGTAACCAATGACCAGCGCCATGAATTATTTTTGCTTTAGCATTAGGAAATAACGCCATAATTGCAGGGCGGTGCTCAGCTAAGATGTAGTCTGAATCATTACCTTTGATGAATAAAGTATCACATAAACAAGAATCATTTTCATCAACTTGAGCTAAAATATTTTCATATTGCTGATATATAACCGCTAAATTAAAGCGCCATTGGTAGTGGCCTTGATCGTTCTTAGCAAAGCTCTTTAATAAAAACTGGCGTACACCGACTTCATCTATGTGCTTTGCAAGGACTTCATCAGCGGCTTTCCTGTCAACAACATTCGACTCGGCTACCTCATTCAGGCCTGCAAAAATAGCACTATGACGAGGGTTATTAGCAACAGGAGAGATATCTAACACCACTAGTTTATTGATTAGCGCTGGGTGATTAAGGGCTAATTGCATAGCAACTTTACCGCCCATTGAATGACCAATGATGTGAGCTATATTAATGTTCAAGTGTTCAAGTAACTCACTGACATCTTGAGCCATAGCATGGTAATTCATGGTATCGCTGTGGAATGATTTACCATGATTTCGTAAATCGATATTCGTTACGCGGTAATTTTCAGCTAAGGCTTTTGCGATTACATTGAGGTTTTCTAGCGAGCCAAACAAACCATGGATCAACACAACGTCTGAACCTTGACCCATTTGTTGGTAGTTTAATAGCATTTTCAACTCCTAATTTTAATGGCAGTATTTTGCCTAGCGAAATAACAAATTGCAAAACATAGAGAATTACTGCGAGCTTAGGTATAATCAATGAGAACTTTTAAAATGTGACCCGTAAAGACAGGAATAACATGAAAAAAATCGACATAGACGACGAGTTATATCAATACATTGCAAGCAACACGCAAAGTATTGGTGAAAGTGCATCAACCATTTTGCGTCGTTTATTAAACCTCTCTGATGGCGCCAATGCCCCAGTTGAAACAACTACTAAAACTGAACAAGAAACCCCAGTTGTTGAAGTACAAGAACAAGCAGAAAAAGAAACAAGCCCTGAACCAAGCGACGAAAATGTTGAAGAGGCTGCACAAACTGTCACAACAGCGCAACAAGTCAAAGGTAATGTGTTTAATGTGTTAAACAAAGAAGAACTGGCAATGCAAAAAGGTGTTGTTGGTCGTTTCTTATTTATCTTGGCAGCGCTTTACAGAACACACAAAGCAGATTTTGCGAATGTTCTAGAAATTAAAGGCCGTGACCGCGTCTATTTTGCAACGAGTAAAGAGGCGTTGCTTGAAAGTGGCAGTAGTATGAATCCAAAAAATATCACCGATACAGAGTATTGGGTGATGACTAACTCAAATACAACCAGAAAAAAAATGATGCTTCATGAAGTGGCCTTAAGCCTAGGCTATAGTGCGGACGAAGCAGAAAAAATTCGTGATTACTTATAATAGGTAAGGAAATAATATGGCGATTCATCCAGAGGCAGGGAAACCTGCGCCACAACAGAGCTTAGTAAATGTTCCAAAACTAATCTCTGCTTATTACTTAAATGAACCTGATCTTGAACAAAACCCAGAGCATTGCGTTGCTTTTGGTACGTCTGGTCACCGCGGTTGTTCATTCGATGTAAAGTTTAATGAATCGCATATATTAGCGATCACTCAAGCAATTTGTGATTATCGTAAAGAAAATAACATTTTTGGACCTCTGTTTCTTGGCAAAGATACGCATGCTTTAAGTGAAGCTGCTTTTAATTCAGCAATTGAAGTGTTGGTTGCGAATGAAGTGCAAGTTATTACTCAAGAGAATGACGACTATACGCCAACCCCAGTGATCAGCCACGCAGTTGTTTGTCATAATAAAGAAAATCCAAATGAATTGGCCGATGGTATCGTTGTAACTCCGTCACACAACCCGCCTGAAGATGGTGGTTTTAAATATAATCCACCGAATGGCGGACCTGCTGATACTGACGTTACTAAATGGATCGAAGATAGAGCAAATCAATTACTGCTTGAAGATTTAGTTGCTGTAGAGTTATTTCCGTTTGCTAAAGCATCACGTTCTGGCTTTATCAAATACCAAGATTTAATAACACCTTATGTCGATGACTTAGCAAACATCGTTAATTTAAAAGCTATTAGCGATGCAAAAATCAAAATTGGTGTGGATCCACTCGGTGGCTCTGGTATCAACTTTTGGCCAGTGATTGCCGAAAAATATAATTTAGACTTAACAGTCGTAAATAAGTCTGTTGATCCAACATTCTCGTTCATGCCTTTGGATAAAGACGGTAAAATCCGTATGGACTGCTCATCTCCTTATGCAATGACTAATCTTATTGCTCTAAAAGATGACTACGATATTGGTATCGGTAACGACCCTGATTATGACCGTCATGGTATTGTTACACCTGACGGCTTAATGAACCCAAATCACTTTTTAGCGGTTGCAATTGACTACTTACTAAATAACCGTGAATGGTCAAAAGATGTTGCAATTGGTAAAACGCTCGTATCTAGCGGCATGATTGATAAAGTGGTTGCACGTAATAACCGTGAAGTAAAAGAAGTACCAGTAGGCTTTAAATGGTTTGTTGAAGGCTTGAGCAAGGGGACACTTGCTTTTGGTGGTGAAGAAAGTGCAGGGGCGTCATTCTTGCGTTTCGATGGTACGGTGTGGAACACCGATAAAGACGGTTTTATCTTGGGTTTACTAGCTGCTGAGATATTAGCAGTAACGGGTAAAACACCTTCACAGCTATATAAAGAACTTGAGCAAGAGTTTGGTGCACCTATCTATAAACGTATTGATGCCTCAGCTAATGCACAGCAAAAAGCGCGTCTAAAAGCGTTATCAGCAGATGATGTAACTGCCAGTACCTTAGCGGGTGATGATATTACACAAAAACTAACTCATGCACCTGGCAATAATGCTGCTATTGGTGGTTTAAAGGTTGTTACCGAAAATGGTTGGTTTGCAGCTCGTCCATCAGGCACAGAAGATATCTATAAAATTTACCTAGAATCATTCAAAGGTGAAGAGCATCTAGCATTACTAGAAAAAGAAGCGAAAAAACTGGTTGATTCAGTAATTAGCTAATTTCATTTTTATCTTTTAAAACGGCTGAGATTCTCAGCCGTTTTTGTATTCTACTCTCACGTATTTTTAGGATAGGACAATGAGCTATTCAATTCCTTCATATCTTGACGAATTAAAAAGCAATGGCGACTTTTTAACCTTAACCCGTAACAATGAATTTTCACTTGAGCCTTGTGCATTCACCCTTGAAAATGGCACTGATGTGACAGTTCATGATACGGGCATCATTGAATTTCAACCAAATCAGCAAACAAACAAAGATATTGTTCTTTCAAGTGCGATACATGGTAACGAAACGGCGCCAATTGAAATTTGTGACCAATTAATTAGAGCAATTATTAAAGAAGAACTACCGCTTAAGCAGCGTGTACTGTTTATTTTTGGTAATCCAAAGTCGATTAATATCGGTAAGCGCTTTGTAGATGAAAACCTAAACCGCCTGTTTAACGGTCACCATACCGTAGAAGGTATTGCTTCAAACCCTGAGCGAGTTCGTGCAAAGCAGCTTGAGGATGTTGTTTCTGATTTTTTCCAAAGAGGCAACCACAACAGTGAGCGTTTTCATTATGACCTTCATACTGCAATTCGTGGCTCTAAAAATGAAAAGTTTGCTGTTTACCCATTCTTACATGGAAAACCGTGGAAAAAATCACAGCTGCAATTTTTACTCAGCTGTGGTGTAAACACAGTATTAATGATGAAATCAGCGGCAACAACGTTTAGTTACTACTCGTCGTTTGTACATGGTGCTGATTCATTTACGGTAGAGCTTGGTCAAGTTAAGCCATTTGGTGAAAATGACATGAGCCGCTTCGAGAAAACCAAACAAACTTTAACTGCATTAATTAGTCAAGAAAAGGTAGATTATAAAGAATTTAATGCAGATGATTTTGAGTTGTTTTCAGTTTATAGAACAATAAACCGTACGTGTGAAGACTTTAGCTTCCCATTTGCTGATGATGTAGAAAACTTCACCGGTTTCGCAAAGGGTGAATTATTGGCAATTGATGGTCAGACCAGATATGAAGCGGAGGTAGAGGGTGAAGCTATTATCTTCCCAAACGCTGATGTAGCCTTAGGTCAGCGTGCTTTGCTTACCGTTATCCCAATGCAAGTTGATAGCAACTTTATTTAAAATCTCTGCATTAACACCCATCTATATTAAGTTAACTATATGACTATAAAGAGTTTATTTTGTTGTATAGTTAACTTTCCATGCGTTTTTAGCCATTTCTCATCTATTCGTCTATGATTAGTTGAATAACAACTTACGTTAACGTAAAGTGACGGCAGTTTAATTTAATTAGATTGAATATTGCGCAAACTTTATCCTTACAGCAAATGCTGATAATAAACACAAATAAGGGCAGTGGCGTAGGTTTCTGACAACGAAAGAAGGTAGGTTATGAGTAATCCAAATAACGTATCGCTAAACATTAATCATGATCTGTCATTTATTGATGGTCACGCATTAACGATCCCTACATTAAGTATTCTTAATGAGGAAGGCGACATTCATGAAGGTGCCACCGCACCCGATATCGACAAAGCAACCGCAATCCGTTTATACGAGACAATGCGTTTTATTCGAGCACTTGATGAACGTATGCAAGCAGCACAGCGTCAGGGTCGTGTAAGCTTTTACATGCAATGTTTAGGTGAAGAAGCGGCTGTAACCGCATCGGCAGCAGCGCTTGACCAAAACGATATGATCATGGCCCAATACCGTGAACAAGCCGCTTTGCGATACCGAGGTTTTACACTTGACCAATTCATGAACCAAATGTTTTCAAACGAAAAAGATTTGGGTAAAGGTCGCCAAATGCCAATTCACTATGGCTCACGCGAACTTAACTACATGACAATTTCATCACCACTTGGTACGCAAATTCCGCAAGCAACAGGTTATGCGTATGGTCAAAAAGTTCGCCATATTGACCCACAAACAGGTGAGTTAAACAGCACAATTGATAACATCACCATTTGTTATTTTGGTGAGGGTGCAGCCTCAGAAGGTGATTTTCATGCGGGCTTGAATATGGCTGCTGTTCACCAAGCGCCAGTTATCTTTTTTGCTCGCAATAATGGCTATGCGATTTCAACCCCTGCTGATGAGCAATTTAAAGGGGATGGTATTGCTTCTCGTGGTGTCGGTTATGGTATTAAAACAATCCGTGTTGACGGTGCTGATGCCCTTGCAGTTTATGCTGCAACTAAAAAAGCACGTGAAATTGCCACTAAACATGGTGAGCCAGTTTTGATTGAATCAATCGCTTATCGTTTAGGCGCTCACTCAACCAGTGATGACCCAAGCGGCTACCGCAGCAAAGACGAAGAAGCTAAACACAAAGGCTGTCCAATCGAACGTTTCCGTAACTGGTTACTAAAACAAGGTTGGTTAGACGAAGCGCAAGACGCAAAAGATAAAGAAACAATTCGTGAAGAAATTTTAGCAGCGCTTAAGCGTGCTGAAAAAGTAGCAAAACCAGCATTAGAAGATCTTATTTCTGATGTTTATGATAAGCCAATCCCATCACTGCAAAAACAATACGAACAATTAAAAGAGCACATTTTGCAGCACCCTGATGCTTATCCAACAACTGCTGGGAGATTAAAGTAATGGCTAAAATGAACATGCTTCATGCAATTAACTCTGCCCTTGATATCACCATGGCAGAGCATCCAAATGCATGTATTTTTGGTGAAGACGTTGGTTATTTTGGTGGTGTATTCCGTGCAACATCGGGGTTACAAGAAAAATATGGTAAGCACCGTGTGTTTAATACACCGTTAACTGAGCAAGGTATTTTAGGTTTTGCTAATGGTTTAGCGGCGTTTGGTGCACCTGCTTTAGCTGAAATTCAATTTGCTGATTATATTTTCCCTGCATTTGACCAAATCGTGAATGAATCAGCTAAATTCCGTTACCGCAGTGGTAATGAATTTAATGTAGGCAATCTAACAATTCGTACTCCCTATGGTGGTGGTATCGCAGGTGGTTTATATCACTCACAATCACCAGAAGCCTATTTTGCTCATACACCGGGTTTGAAGTTAGTTGTGCCACGTAATCCTTATCAAGCAAAAGGCTTACTTCGTGCATCAATTAAAGATGATAACCCTGTTATTTTCTTTGAGCCAAAACGTTTATACCGTGCATCAACGGGCGAAGTACCAGAAGAAGATTACAGCATCGAACTTGGCAAAGCTGAAGTTGTGCAAGAAGGCACTGATGTCACTTTGCTTGCTTGGGGCGCACAGATGGAAATCGTTGAAGATGCGGCTAAAAAAGCTGCAGAGCAAGGTATTAGTTGTGAAGTTATCGACTTACGTACTATTTTACCTTGGGATGTTGAGACAATCGCTAAATCAGTGACTAAAACAGGTCGTTTAGTCGTTAGCCACGAGGCACCAATCACGAATGGTTTTGGTGCAGAAATCGTTGCAACAATTCAACAAGAGTGTTTCTTACACCTTGAATCGCCAATTGCTCGCGTGTGTGGCTTAGATACGCCATACCCATTAGCACTTGAAAAAGAATATGTGCCGGATGCACTTAAAGTGCTTGCTGCGATTAAGCAATCAGTTGAGTTTTAGGAGTCAGTATGTCTAAAGATTTTATCTTGCCAGATATCGGCGAAGGCATCGTAGAGTGTGAAATTGTTGAATGGTTAGTTGCAGAGGGCGATGCTGTAAAAGAAGACCAGCCTATTTGTGATGTGATGACCGACAAAGCGCTTGTGCAAATTCCAGCTGTCCATGATGGTGTAATCAGCAAGCTATATTATGCAAAAGGTGATATTGCGAAAGTCCATGCGCCATTATTTGCAATGGATGTTGATGGCGAAGCACCAACACAAAGCGAAGAAGCTCAAGCTCCTGCGGCTACTGAAGCACCATCTGAGACTGGTGAGCACTTAGAAGATTTCATTTTGCCAGATATCGGTGAAGGTATCGTTGAGTGTGAAATTGTTGAGTGGTTAGTGAGTGAAGGCGATGAAATCGTTGAAGACCAAGCTGTGTGTGATGTAATGACAGACAAAGCATTGGTGCAAATTCCGGCTAAATACACAGGTAAAGTGAAAAAGCTTTATTACCAAAAAGGTGATATTGCAGCGGTTCATAGCCCATTATTTCAATTGAGCATTGCGGGCCAAAGTGCAGAACCTGATGTAAGCTCTGCGGTAGTTAAAGCACAAACAAATGCAGTGACTAAATCTGCAGAAAAGTCAGCACCTGCATCTAGCGCAACTAAACAACTTAACAAAAAAGCAGTTGCTTCACCTGCTGTTCGTCGTAAAGCCCGCGAACTAGATGTTGATTTAACGCAAGTACCAGGCTCTGGTAAAAATGGCCGGATTTATAAACAAGATATCGAAGATTTCTTAAACGAAACACCAAGCCAAGAAACACAACAACAAGCTGCGCCAAAAGCGGCAGAACCAGCGGCAACTGTAACAGCAGTGTCTGGTGGTAGTCGTGTTGAGCCAATTAAAGGCATTAAAGCCGCAATGGCTAAGCAAATGGTTGCCTCAGTTTCGACAATTCCTCACTTTACATTCTGTGATGAAATCGACCTGACTAAACTAATTGCAATGCGCAGCGAGTTAAAAGAGCAGTATAAGCAACAGGGCGTTAAGCTCACTATGATGCCGTTCTTTATCAAAGCGCTGTCATTAGCTATTAAGCAATTCCCAGTACTTAACTCACAAGTTAATGATGATTGCAGTGAGCTGACTTACTTTGATGATCATAACATCGGTATGGCGGTTGATTCTAAGATTGGTTTACTCGTGCCAAACATTAAATCATGTCAGTCAAAGAGCATTGTAGATGTTGCAAATGAGGTTACTCGTTTAACTGAAGCGGCACGTGATGGTCGTGTTTCACCAGATGATTTGAAAGGCGGCACTATTAGCATTTCTAACATCGGTGCGATTGGCGGCACAATTGCAACTCCGATCATCAATAAACCTGAAGTAGCGATTGTTGCTTTAGGTAAACTGCAGCATTTACCTCGTTTTGATGCACAAGGTAATGTAATTTCAGCTGCTATTATGCAAGTAAGTTGGTCTGGCGACCACCGCGTGATTGATGGCGGAACGATTGCCCGCTTCAACAATTTGTGGAAGTCATACTTAGAAGATCCTGCAAAAATGATGATGGCGATGAGCTAACATTAACAAGCATTAAAAAACCAGCCACGGCTGGTTTTTTATTATCTAAAGCAAAAATTATATTCCGTAAAAGTACAAGCCATAACCGAATAACAGTGCAGGTATTGTTGAATACACAGTTGCCATTAACGCTGCTTTTGGTGCTAATGCGATTGCTGGGAATAGGGCGTCGCCATCATTCGAAATTGCATTTGCTGCCATAGCACTAAATGGAATAATACCTTGAATATAGAGTGTCATTACGACAATTTGCGGCCCACAACCAGGTAATAAACCAATGGCTACAGCCACCAGCGGTGCTAAATATGCGTAGTCAGAAAACCATGCGCTCAAATTTATACCAGCCAGATTAACTAAAATTTCAAAAAGCATAAAACTGGCGACAACCCAGGCCGTAACAAAGTGGGTGTCCATTAAAACCTTTGTTAGTTTTGAAGGTGGAGTACAAGGAGCCTCTTCACTGGTTACTTGTTTATAACTGCTGCCTTTAGATGAAAGTGCCCATACAACTACAGTGAATAACGCCATAATCGAGCCAAATAGGGTGATACCTTGATTAACGCTATTACCGAATACGCTAAGGTCGGTATTGGTGGCGATAACAAAGGCAACTATCAAGCTTGGTACTAGGGTCAATTTCCAAATAGGGCGGCTAAATTTCAAAGCGCTTGGTTGGCACTGCGGCGGTTCTGTGTATTCGCTTGCCTCATCAGGTTGAAATTTATCAGCTTTATGAAATGTATTAACTAACTGACCGCTAATAACGCCCACAGCAACACCGATTAACATCATTAATATGCCATCAAGTGGGCGAGTGGCTAATAGCAAAAAAGCAGCATCCCCCATGGTTGCGGTTAAGACTGCAACAACAGAACCAAAACTAGCTTGTTTTTTGGTAAATTGGGTTACCACAATAATGGCACCCCCACAGCCAGGTAAAGCACCTAAGATTGAAGCAAAACTCACTTCTAGAATGCCTGATTTAGCACGTAAATAGCTAAGCTGTAACTGAGGAAGGCGATCAATAAGGTAGTAATAGATTAATAAGGTGGCTGCAACAAATACTGATACTTGAAAAAAAGCATCACTTAAAGCTTGAAGGGTAAATTCACGCGTTGTTGGTACTACTAATGCAACAAGCAAAAGAAGGGGTAAAAACAAGCGTTTATTATCCGTAATATAACACCTCACTTTTTTAGGAATGAAACTCGATGTTTGTGATAATGAGAGCATACAGTGCAACCTAAAAATTAATCAGGTTACACTGTAAATTAGATTTTAATGAAAATCAATCTCATTTGCATCTATTGGCGTTGGAACTCTGAAGTAGCATTCCATTTAGGCCATTCTTTACGCTCAGAGATATCAAAACCTACTTGATAGAATAACTGAAGATCCTGAACGGCACCTGATAAATCCCATTCATCACGGTAACGATCACATGGTTGATGGTAACAACCACGAAGCACTAAACTCATACGCTTACGGTAATTTGCTGTTTCTTCATCAAGGGCTTCACTACCGCCACCGGCATACATTGCTGGTACACCCATGTTTGCAAACGCAAAGTGATCAGAGCGATAGTAACCACCTGAAGACGGTTTAGGGTCGCCAGATACTGTACGGCCTTGTGCTTTTGCAGCTGTTTCTAGCAGACTATCCATTTCTGATTTGCCAATACCAACAACACTGATATCTTTCACTTTACCTAATAAGTTCAAGCTATCCATATTGATGTTTGCAACAGTTTGAGAAGCTGGGATCACAGGGTTTGCAGCATAATATTTAGAGCCAAGTAAACCTTGCTCTTCAGCCGTGACAGCTAAGAATGTCATTGAGCGGCTAGGGTGCTCAGGTAAACTTGCAAACGCTTCTGCCACTTCAATTAAACCTGCAGTACCAGTCGCATTATCGTGGGCACCATTATAGATTTGGTCGCCTTTACGGGTTTTATCTGTACCAAGGTGGTCCCAATGAGCAGAATAAATGATGTGCTCATCTGGCTTTTCACTACCCGGTAAAGTCGCGATAAAGTTGTACGAAATTGACTTTTTAATCGTATTGTTTACTTCAACGCTGGCTGTTAGGTCGCCCATATCAACATGGTAAGCACCTTTTGCAGCATTTGCTTTCATGGTGTCGAAATCTAAACCGGCTTTCGAGAACAACTCTTTAGCAACGTCTGTGGTTACCCAGCCTTCAACAGCAACACGATCCATGTTGTTGTTTTCTTTTTGGAAACCAAACTGTTCGCCGCTCCAAGAGTTTTCAACAACAGACCAAGGGTAAGAAGCTGGTGCTGTTTCGTGAATGATAATTGCACCTGCTGCACCTTGACGGCTCGCTTCTTCGTATTTGTATGTCCAACGACCATAGTAGGTCATGGCATCACCGGTGAATAAATCAGGGTTTTTAGTCGCAAAACCAGGATCGTTTACCAGCATGACAACTGTTTTGCCTTTTACGTCCAGGCCTTCGTAGTCGTTCCAGTTGTATTCAGGTGCATTGACACCATAACCAACAAACACAAGTTCTGAGTCTTTAATACTTTCTTTTGCACTTATGCGGCTACTGCCCATAACCATGTCTTTTTTGTATTGGTAATCTTTGCCACCAATAGTCAGTACCATGTTTGAATCTGCTTCAAGTGAAACAAGCGGTACTTCTTGTAAGAAACTATCACCGTTACCCGGCTCAAAACCTAATGCTTTGAATTGTTCAGTTAAATAGGCAAGGGTAAGCTCTTCACCTTTTGATGATGGTGCACGGCCGCCAAACTCATCTGATGCCAACACTTTAATATGCTCAGCTAATTGCTCTGAGTTAATGCTTTGATAGGCTTTTTCTACATCATTTGAAGTGATACTTGTTGAAGCACAGCCTGCAATGATAGCACTTGCAAGGAGTGTCACTGGAAAATAGCGTTTCATAATAGCTCTTTTTTTGTTTTATGGTGGCATTAGTATATGAGGTTCTATTAATGAGAACCAGTTTTTGCGGTAAACTAGTCACAATACATCAAGAAGTTAATATATTACGCAATGAAACGATTTACCGCACCCGAGCAGTGGTCTACACAATACTTAACAACCGGTGCTTTTGCTGATTTAGCAACACTATTTAATATAGATAAGCTATCAGATTGGCCTTCATGTCACTGGTTTAGTCAGTATCTGAATGCACAAACATCACAAGGCACCGCTATTAGTTTTGTTGAAGATGAAAAATTTGCTGACGAAACTCGCTATTACGAACAAATTATCTTTGAAACTGGGCAAGTACCAACAAGACAACAAAATTGGCACGACCTTTTTGGCGGATTTATTTGGTGTTTATTCCCAAAAACCAAAGCGCTGATCAATCATCAACATATAGAAGAAATTAAACTACAGGGTCTAAAAGATCGGAGCAAACATAGAAACGCACTGACTTTATTTGATGAATGTGGTGTCGTGCTTGCAATTACAGAACAAAGTTGGCAACAGCTGTTACGCGACCACCAATGGCAACAGGCGTTTGTTGAGCAGCGACAACAATGGGGGCAAAGTATTAGGCCATATATGTTTGGTCACGCTAATTACGAAATGCTGACTCAGCCTTATATAGGCCTAACAGGTAAGGCTTTGTTTGTTGTTGTTCCTGATGACATATTTTGTAAAGATTTAAGCGAGCAATATGCGTATCTAGATCAACGTCTTTATGAGATGATAAAAAATGATGATTGCTTGCGGGACAATAAAAATTTATCGCCGCTGCCATTGTTAGGTGTGCCGGGTTGGTGGACTGACAATGAAAATCCAGATTTTTATAGTAATACCGATTACTTTAGACCGAAACGAAGGAAACGCACATGATTGAAGTCGCAGGGCTTAAGAAAAAGTTTAAGCTAACGAAAGATCATAAAAAAAATAAAACGGACAATATAGATCCCCGTGAAGATAAAGAGTTTTTTCATTCTGTAAGAGACGTTAGCTTTCAATGTAATAAAGGCGAAGTGTTAGGGTTGTTAGGTCCAAATGGTGCTGGCAAAACGACCACTTTAAGAATGATTTCAACAGCTTTAAAACCAGATGAAGGTAGTATTACTATCTCTGGGCACGATATTGTTAAAAAGCCATTAGTTGGCCGTAAATCAATTGGATTTCTGTCTGGCAGTACTGGCTTATACGGACGTTTGACGGTTAAAGAAAACATAGAATATTTTGCCCGTTTACATGGCATGAGTAAAAAAGCGGTCGCTGCTCGTTGTGATGAGCTATTCACTTTGCTTGATATGCACAACTTTATTGATAAACGCGCCGAAAACCTTTCAACGGGTATGAAACAAAAAGCTAATATTGCTCGCGCTGTTGTTCATCACCCTGACGTGGTTATTCTTGATGAGCCAACGACTGGCTTAGACATTATGACAACGCAAACTGTTATTAACTTTATTCGTGGCCTTAAAGAGCAGGGTACACCGGTTATTTTCTCAACCCACCACTTAGATGAAGTAGCGTTACTTTGCGATCGGGTTGCGGTAATTAATCAAGGTATTAGCTGTTTTGATGGCACCTTAGATGAGTTTAAACAAACGGGTAAAAGCGAAGAGCTAAACCAAGCGTTTATGAATATTTTAACGGAGAGCCGTGATGTTTGAAGTATTTAAAAAGGAATTAAAAGAGCTGCTACGTGACCGTAAAACCTTGATATTCGTCGTTGCTCTTCCGGTTGCTATATTCCCACTGTTATTTGCTGTTATGGCATTTATTAGCTCGCAAGCAGCACTTGAGGCCGAGCAAGAAGTGCACACCTACGCAATTATTAATGGTAACTACGCGCAAGAGTTTACAGATAAGGTGTTTTACCACAAAAGCTTTACTTTATATAAAGGCGACGAAACCTTTAATAGCGTAGAAGACCTCACTAATGCGGTAAAAGCAGGCACCATCGATATGGGTATCTATTTACCGTCAGACGCAAAGCAAACACTAGATGATGCCAAGCAAAGCGAATGGCAAGTTGTATATAACGACGCTAAGGCAATAAACTTTTTGTTTGACCGTGTAAAAGAGCTTGCAAAAGAGTATGGTGATAAACTGCGCACGACAAAACTGTTAAGCTTTGGCGTATCTGAGCAGCAACAAGCTGCCATTATCGAGCCCATCAAAGTTGTAAAGGTTGATACCGCAGATAAACGTGAAAATCTGGGTGAGAAAATAGGTGGGTTTATTCCTTATCTACTTATTCCTCTGGTATTGATGGGCGCAACGTATCCGGCGATTGATCTCGGTGCTGGTGAAAAAGAGAGAGGTACACTCGAAACCCTTCTACTTACACCAATCACACGTACACAACTTGTATTAGGTAAGTTTGTAACTTTACTTGCTTCTTCAATTGCAACAACCACCATTACCGTACTCAGTATGGGGGTGTGGATATCAGTGGCTATTGCATTTGTAGATTTAGCAGTTGTTAAAAACGCATTTAGCTCTTTAACAGTATTAGATTTAGGGCTGATTTTTGTGTTGTTATTGCCTATAGCTGCAATCTTCTCATCATTAGCGCTGGCTATTTCTATTTATGCGCGAACCTTTAAAGAAGCACAAAACTACATGGCACCACTAAGCATGGGTGTCATTTTTCCAATTATGGTTGCTTTAATGCCGAATGTTGAACTGACGAGCAAAACCGCTTTTATTCCTGTTACAAATGTAGCTTTGGCAATTAAAGAAATCATTAAAGGCACAGTTGATTACACATTAGTGGGGTTAATTTTCTTAGCGACAGTCATTGTGGCAGGTGCATTACTCGCGTTTTGTGTTAAATGGTTTAATAAAGAGGATGTACTGTTCCGCTAGTCAAAATTCTGGCTAATAAAAGAGCACCGCAGCGGTGCTTTTTTATTGTCTGTGTGAAAGTAAAAGTACGTCTTAGTGGTTTTGTTTTTTATTTGCGATCAATCTTTATTATTATAATTTTGACCTATACTGAAGGAAGACTCGCATAATAGGCAATTGATTAAATGGACTATGTACAGCCGGGACGTATTTTTAGTCGCCATAAAATCCCCATTATTACCTTGTTTGTATTAGTAATCGCGGCAGGCTTAATCACAGTACAATACGAATACTCGCTGCGTGAACAATTATTTGAACGTACTCAAATAAAGATGCAAAGAGAACTGACTGATAAAGAAGCTGCTTTACGCTCTGTTTTTAGAGAAAATATTTCTGCACTCAACTTTCTAGATGCAACCCCACCTATTATGGCCATTATGCGCGCCACTAATGAGCAACAAATAGATCCTGTACTTGGAACACCTATTTCAGCATGGAAAGACAGGTTAGCTAAAATTTTCAGTGGTTTTATGACTACAGATAAGAATATAGCCCAAGCAAGGTATATTTACATTGCAGATAACGGTAAAGAAGTTGTAAGAGTCGATAATATAGATGGTCAAGTTATTCGTGTGGCAGAGGATAAGCTACAACATAAAGGCAATAGAGAATACATGACCATCACCTCACAATTAGCGAATGGCTTAGTATATATTTCGCCAATTAATTACAACCGAGAAAACGGCCAAATTCAGCGACCCTATGTGACTAGTTACAGGGTTTCTAAACTGGTTCAAGATGCCAATGGAAGCCCATTTGCGGTACTGATCATAAACTACTTTGCAGACAATCTTTTACGAAAGCTTACAGCTGATACTGATAAGCAGTTTAATGTGTATTTGCTTAATGCTAACCAGCAATATTTGTATCACCCAGATGAAACATACCGGTTTAGTTTTGAGTTAGGGAGCGATAAATCATGGTCTAAGGATTTTTCTGAAAATCAAAACATAAACACAGTCGATTTTTTTGATGCTTTTTATCTTCATAAGCAACTTTACTTAAAACAAACTGTGGAATTTAAAAACGGTATAAAAATGGCACCATTAACGATTGCGGTGTCAGTTGATACAGATAACTTATTAAAAAAATTAGAGCAAAAGCGAAACAAATTTATCTTTCTAATCTGTTTAGCACTTATATGCGTTATAGCTGTATTTATTATCTATCAGCGCAACATTAACAGAAAGCTAGAATTAAATTTTTTGAAAGAAAAAAACAGCAAGATTATCGAAAGTTCTTCAGATTCAATTTTCATGATTATGCCAAATGGGATCATTTGCTATGCAAATAAAACAGCAAAAACTTTCTTTGGCATTGAGCAAAACAAAACTGAATTTGAGCAGCTATTCAATTTTAACGATGAAGATTTTTTAGGTGTCAAACATGCTATAAAAACAGATAAGCCTTGTTCATTTGAGGCTATTCATATTGATCAAAATAAAACGCATTATTTTTCTATTACTCTCGCGACGATATATGACGCAGCGAATCAACAAACTCAGTTAGCAGCAATTGCTAGGAATATTGATACGCTAAAAAACGCGCAGCATCAGCTTGAAAAGTTAAATGACACTTTAGAAGAAGAAGTTAAAAAACGTACCGCTGAGCTTGAGTCTGCAACCGAGCAAGCTTTGGCAGCCAGTAAAGCTAAAAGTGAATTTGTCGCTAATATCTCCCATGAAATTCGCACCCCTATGAATGGGGTATTGGGGATGCTAGAAATGCTTGAAGAGCAACCCCTAACAAAGCAACAGTTACAGTATTTACATTATGCAAATGCAAGTGCCAACTCGTTGATGACTTTAATAAACGATATTTTAGATTTTTCTAAGATTGAAGCAGGAAAGTTAGATTTAGATTTTCATGAGTTTGATGTTGTAGCGGTATGTAGTGATTTAATCACCTCAATGGCAATGCAGGGGCATAAAAAGGGCCTCGAAGTGTTACTAGATACTTGTGATGTAAAACATCGAACTGTAATAGGTGATAGTCATCGTTTAAAACAGATATTAAATAACTTATTAAGCAATGCGTTTAAATTTACGCACAAAGGTCATGTGCTTTTATCGGTGGCTGAACAACATATTGATGAACACACTGTACAATTGACGTTTGCAGTAATTGATACAGGAATTGGTATATCAGAGCAAAATCAAAGCAAGCTATTTGAAGTATTTACCCAAGAAGATTCAAGCACAACACGGCATTATGGTGGAAGTGGACTTGGATTATCGATCAGTCGGCGCCTCGCGCAGATGATGGGGGGAGATATAGTTGTTAAAAGTCAAAAAGATGCAGGCAGTTGTTTTACAGCGACAATTTCAGTTGAAATTGTGCAGCAAGAAAAGCCATTAAATAAACCAATGGCATTATTGGCCGAAAAAAGAATTGGTTTAGCAGTAAGTTATGAAGTTTTAGCGCAGAATATTGAGAAAAAGCTGCAAAGTATATGTTTTCCGACTTATAAAAGTTTACAAAAAATAATGTCTTTTAGTAGCAATGAACTTACTAGCTTTGACTTAATCATTATTGATCACAAACATGCAGAAATTGATAGCGTTATCAGCTATGCAAAACATAATACTGATAAATATTTAATGGTTTTGGGGATTTTATCCTCCATGTCTAAACGACAACAATTGCCAGATAATATTATCTTCATTGCTAAACCCGTGACTAAAGATGAGTTAGTTTACCGATTAGCATTACTTTATAAAGATTCAGATCATCTTATTGAACGTAAAAAACACGATGAAAAAGAGCGTATAGAGTTAGATTTATCAAACCGGTCAATTTTAATCGTGGATGACAACTTAATTAATATAGAAGTCAGTAAAGCAATATTACGAGATAGCCATATACATATTGAGTCTGCTAGTGATGGACTGGACGCTCTCGATGTGTTGAAAAATAACAAATCAGTATTTGATTTAATTTTAATGGATTGTCAGATGCCCAATCTCAATGGTTATGACTGTACAAAAGCGATCCGTCAGGGAAAAGCAGGACAGCAATACCAAGATGTTGTCATAATAGCCATGACGGCAAGCGCTATGGCAGGCGATAGAGAAAAGTGTTTAAGTGTTGGTATGAACGACTACATTACCAAGCCTATAAAACAAGCCACATTACGTAAAAAATTAGCAATGTGGCTAAAAAACTAGGCTGCATCTTGGCTATTATTAAGTCCGTGATTAGGTGTCAGTTTACTAATGTCTGCAGAGTGAATCACTTTTTGTGTTTCACTCCAGTGTAGTAACTCAATACGACCTGAACTGTTTTCAACTAATGCAGTGCAACTTTCTATCCAGTCGCCATCATTACAATACAAAATACCATCAACTACTTTAACGGCAGGGTGATGAATATGCCCGCAAATGATGCCATCGACAGCTTGTTTTTTTGCTTCATGGATGGCTGCTTTTTCAAATGCATCGATCGCTTCACGCGCTTTATGTACTCTAGCTTTTATCCAAGACGCTAAAGACCAATAATTACCACCAAATAAACGGCGAATACGATTAGTCCAACGATTTAGAAATAATAACAAGTCGTAGCCAGCATCGCCTGCAATACTGATTAATTTGTTGTATCGGGTTGCTGAATCTAAATCATCACCGTGCAAAAGCAAAAACCGTTTGTTAGCCTTAGTGGTGTGTATATATTGTTTGTGTACTTCGATACCGAACAACGACTCATTGGCATAATGGCGAAAGGTTTCGTCATGATTACCGGGTATATAAATAACTCGGGTGCCTTCTTTCGCTTTTTGTTGAATAAGCGCTAACACATCGTAGTGACTTGGATGCCAGAAAAATTGTCGTTTCATTGACCATAAGTCAACAATATCACCAACCAAATACAGTACGTCGCATTCAATGGCATTTAAAAAGTCGAGTAAGTACTGCGCTTGGCAGTCTTTGTAACCTAAGTGAACGTCGGAGATCCAAACGGCAGGATAGTGGGTTTTACTACTGCAAGTGGTGTTATTCATGGCATTTACTCATGGTGTAATAAAGTAAATGCTAGGCAGAATCAATGACAGTAAAAAGACGCTTTAGCGAAACATCTATGACAATTAATAAAACAAAAAAACCGCCGAAGCGGTTTTTTGTTTATCAATAGCTAGCTAATTAGCCTTTAATTAAAGATGCAATTTCTACAACTGCAGTGTCTAAATCTAGCATTAGCTTTTCACCTGTGCGGCGGTTTTTAAGTTCAACCTTGTTTTCGTCTAGGTTACGCTCGCCAATAACGAGTGTGAAAGGTACGCCTAGAAGTTCCATATCGTTGAACATCACACCAGGGCGCTCTTTACGGTCATCAAACAACACGTCTAAACCCGCTTCTTTTAATCCTTTATAAAGGTTTTCAGCGATATCAGGGATACGGTGAGACTTATGCATGTTCATAGGTACAATCGCTAAATCAAACGGTGCGATTGGCTGTGGCCATTTAATACCGTATTGGTCGTTGTTTTGCTCAATAGCCGCAGCTACGATACGTGAAACACCAATACCATAACAACCCATGGTCATAATTTGGTTTTTGCCAGATTCACTCAGTACGCCAGCTTTCATAGCTTCTGAGTACTTAGTACCTAGCTGGAAGATATGACCTACTTCAATACCACGTTTGATTTGCAGTGAGCCTTGACCACATGGGCTTGGATCGCCTTCCACGATGTTACGAATATCAGCAACTTCGTAGTTTTCTACATCACGATCCCAGTTAATACCGCTGTAGTGTTCGCCGTCTTTGTTTGCACCCGCAACAAAGTCAGCAAGTACATTTGCAGAGCGGTCAACAATAATTGGCATCGTTAGGCCTACAGGGCCTAATGAACCCGGCTTTGCACCAATAGCTGCAACGATGTCTTCTTCTTTCGCCATTTCAAGTGGTGAGTCCACAAGTGGGTGTTTTTCAGCTTTTAATTCGTTTAATTCATGGTCGCCACGTAAAACAAGCGCAACTAAACCACGTTGTTCGTTTTCATCTGGCGCACCATATACGATTAATGTCTTCACGCCGCGATGAGGTTTAACACCGTAATGTTCTTTAAGCTCAGCGATGGTTTTTGCATCAGGCGTTGGGAACACTTTTAACTCTTTGCTTGCTGCTGGACGCTCTTCAGTCGGTGCTAATGCTTCTGCTTTTTCGATGTTTGCAGCGTAATCACTTGCATCACTAAAGGCAATTGCATCTTCACCAGATTCTGCAAGTACGTGGAACTCGTGCGATACGCTACCACCAATAGAACCTGTATCAGCGATAACAGGGCGGTAATCAAGACCAAGACGCTCAAAGATGTTGCAGTATGCTTTGTGCATTACTTGATATGTTTTTTCTAAACACTCATCACTTAAGTGGAAAGAGTAAGCATCTTTCATGGTGAATTCACGAGCACGCATTACACCAAAACGAGGGCGAACTTCGTCACGTACTTTGGTTTGTACTTGATATAAAGTAAGTGGTAATTGCTTATAAGAGCTTACTTCTTTACGCACAAAATCAGTGATCACTTCTTCGTGAGTTGGACCAAGAGCAAATGGGCGGTTGTGGCGGTCATTAATACGCAGTAATTCAGGACCAAATTGCTCCCAACGACCAGACTCTTCCCAAAGATCAGCAGGTTGGATAATTGGCATTAACATTTCGATAGCGCCAGCTTTATCCATTTCTTCACGTACAATGTTTTCTACTTTTTTAAGTACGCGTAAACCAGAGGGCAACCATGTATACAAACCCGACGCAACGCGGCGGATCATGCCTGCTCGTAGCATTAATTGATGAGAAACAATTTCTGCATCAGACGGAGTTTCTTTAAGTGTTGCGAGTATATATTGACTGGTACGCATCTCTATTCCAAGTAGTGTTAAAATTATTATCGTTTACTCAAGACGTTTGAGTAGTAACAAGGCGCTCAGTTTACCAGTGGAATCACTGACACTAAAGCGCTATATGTAAAAAAGCTAGCATTTTTCAATGCTGATCACTGTATTGTGGTTATCTTTAACATGCCAACGAATATTAAAGTCATATAAGGTCATGCCGTAGCTTTGCTCTGAATCACGTTGCTTTTTGTATGCCGGACGAGGATCTTGCTTTAATACATTGCTTATAAACGCTTTTAATTCAGGTTGTTCAGTTTGTTTTTCGATAAAGGCTAGGGCTTCATCGCAAAATTCGACACTCATATCGGTTTCTGGTCGGGTATCGGCAAAGCCTGCCGTAGCATCAGTCATCGAATCTGAGTAAGGTAAATAAGGCTTAATATCTAATATTGGTGTGCCATCGAGCAAATCGATACCAGATAGTAATAAGCTTAGTTGACCATTTTTATATTCGATGCCTTCCAGTTTAACAGCACTCATGCCAATTGCGTTTGGGCGAAAGGTTGCGCGTGTTGCAAATACACCTTTACGCTCATTACCGCCAAGACGCGGGGGTCTTACCATTGCTGAGTAGCCTTTATCAGCGGTTTCGTGAAATCTGAATAATAACCAAATATGGCTGAATTCATCGAGGCCGCGAACAAACTCTTCGCGGTTAAAATCGCTGCTGAATACCAGCTTTGCTTTCGCTTCAGGAACCAAACGAGGTTGGCGCGGTATAGCAAATTTTTGTTTGTAAGGAGATTGAATGTGGCCGACGGCAGTTAATTGGTATTCGCTCATTGTGCATTGTCGTTAAGATAATCTGCCGACATTTTATATATATACCCAAACCATCTCAAGCTGCGAGTTTCAGTTGGAATTAAAAGCGATTTAGGCAAGGCATTGATTGCAAGTAATAGTGGTTCTATTGTTAAAATCAATAACGCAGTATAAATCGCTTTTAAACCAACCCATTGGGCGCTTCACAGGCACTTACTCTCATCGTTGTTACTTCTTAAAAGGGACTGCCATTCTTGCAAAGTAACGCCTTGATATTAAGCACCTGTGAAACGCTGAATTCTGCATCTTGAGGCGGTTTGGGTATAATCGCAAAAAAAGGCAGTCGAGACTGCCTTTTAATAATTAGACCAATAGGTTTAAATTAGAACATGTATTGGAATGATACTGAGGCAACATCCATATCTGGGTCGATATCATCTTCTAATTCATAGCGCTCATATTCTAAACGTACTTGCATATTCGTAGTGAAAGCATACTCAATACCTGCACCATAAAATACATCACCACCATCAGTGTCGGCACTAATACTGCCAAGTTCACCTAAGTCTTGCTCAATTTCAGCATCCCATTCTAGCCAGCCACCTTTGGCATAGACAGAAAAACTTTCTGTAATCGGCGCTGCTAACCGTGCAGCCAGTGAAACACCGTCAATTTCAGCTTTAGAATCGATATCGCTTACTTCATCAAAGTTTTGGTATGCCAGTTCAAGGCTTAGGTATTTATTAAATTGCGTACCAATATATCCTTTTAGCATTTGTGAATCATCATCGAAGTCAGTGTCATTTTCGCTGTCTTCAAACTCAAAAGAATATTGACCGTAGCCGATACCGGTATAAATACGCGGAGAATCCATTTCGGTAATATCTGCATGTGCAGCATTGTTAAAACCTAGTAGTGCTAAAGAAAGTGCAGACATTGAAATTGCTTTAATCATTTAATAGCTCCTTTAAAAAATAAAAAACGAATGTTTCGCGTCATTCACTAGGAGTATTGCAATGGCAATGCCAACGCAAAAACAAAGCCTAAAGTATTGTTTTTAGGCTTTATTAAGCGATTTTATGACCAGGTTGTTGAAACTGTAAACAGGCGTTCAGTTTGGCAGTCGTAACAATTTCAGGGTGCTCTGTAGAAGTTACTAGGTGCAGTTTTTAAATCAGTGTTGTTTTACGCTTTTTGCAAAAGAGTTTCTGTTTCTATTGCGATCTCTTTCATTTTTATCGCATAGTTTTCAATTTTCTTTTCTTCGTCAGTCACAGCGGTATAAGAAGGTACTTCGATTGGGTAACCTGCTTCATCCATCGCAATAAAACTAATAACACAATGATTGGTTTCAACTAGGTTTTGTGTTTTTGGGTCACCGCAGCGGACTTGAATAAAGATTTGCATGCTGGTTTTACCAGTGTGAGCAATACTGGCTTTCACTTCGACAATTTGGCCAACCAAAATAGGGCGCTGAAACTTTACACCCGCTACTGAAACAGTAACGCAGTAATGACCACTCCAACCTGCAGCACAGGCGTATCCTGCTTGGTCAATCCACTTCATTACCACACCACCATGAACCTTACCGCCAAAATTTACATCGGTAGGTTCAGCTAAAAAACGAAAGGTTACACTTGAAGACGGCATATTTTACTCACTTTTAATCACGACTAATATCAGTTCACCTTTAACGTCTTAATCTGTAAAGGTAAACAGACCTTAAGCATAGCCTAAAAAAGGGGCCGAAGCCCCTGCAATTTAGGATGAATTTTAATTAAATGAGTAACGTTAGTTATTACATATTTGGGTAGTTTGGTCCGCCAGCTCCCTCAGGTGTTACCCAAGTAATGTTTTGACTTGGGTCTTTTATGTCACAGGTTTTACAGTGCACACAGTTTTGTGAATTAATCACAAACTGTTTTTCACCTTCGACTTCTTGTATTTCGTATACGCCAGCAGGGCAGTAGCGTTGCGCTGGTTCATCAAATTGCACCAAATTCACTGTAATTGGAATCGAGTTATCTTTTAGCTTTAAATGGCATGGTTGCGATTCTTCATGATTGGTATTTGATAAAAACACCGATGAAAGTTTATCGAAGCTTAGTTTGCCATCTGCTTTTGGGTAGTCGATTTTTTCGGCCTGATCAGCAGTAACTAAGGTGGCATGATCTGGCATGTTATCTTCAAAGTTAAACGGTAAGCTGCCACCAAATAGGTTTTGGTCTAGTGTGTTATAAGCACCCCCTAAGAACTTACCCAATTTGTGCATAACAGGGCCAAAGTTACGCGATTGATAGAGCTCTTTATACGCCCAGCTTTGTTCAAAGGCCGTTTTATATTCTGCTAAATCGGTATTTTCTTTTCCGTCGCTAAGGGCTGCTACAATCACATCAGCAGCGACCATGCCTGATTTCATTGCGGTATGGTTACCTTTGATCTTGGCAAAGTTTAATGTGCCGGCATCACAACCAACAAGTAAACCACCCGGGAAGTGCATTTTTGGTAATGAGCGCAGGCCACCTTTGGCAATGGCTCTTGCCCCATAGGCTATACGCTCACCGCCTTCTAATACATCTTTAAAGACAGGGTGATGCTTCATACGTTGGAATTCATCAAACGGGCTTAAATGTGGGTTTGAGTAGTTAAGGTCAACAATTAAGCCTACGACCACTTGGTTGTTGTCGCTGTGATACATAAACGCACCACCACTGGTATCGCCGGTTAATGGCCAACCTGTGCCATGTACAACGGTGCCTTCTTTATGTTTACTCGGGTCGATTTGCCATATTTCTTTGAATCCTAAACCATAATGCTGTGGAGACGCATCTTTATCAAGGGCAAAGTGTTTGATTAACTCTTTACCTAAATGACCTCGGCAGCCTTCAGCAAATACGGTGTATTTTGCTCTAAGCTCCATACCCGGCATATAACCGTCTTTTTCGTTGCCGTCTTTATCAAGACCCATATCGCCAGTGATAATGCCTTTTACTGTCTCATCTTCAATGATTAAAGAATGCGCACTAAAGCCTGGGAATATTTCGACCCCTAAGTTTTCAGCTTGTTCAGCTAAAAAGCGACATACATTACCCATAGAAACAATGTAATTGCCCTCGTTATGGAATGTTTTAGGGCTCGCAAAGTGGGGGATGCTGGTGGCTTTTTCACTGTTATTAAACCAGTAAATATCATCTTGCGTTACTTTTGTAGTAACCGGAGCGCCTAATGACTGCCAATCGGGTAGTAATTCATCGAGTGCTTTGGTTTCAAAAACGGCACCAGATAAAATGTGCGCGCCCACCTCAGAGCCTTTTTCTACCACACAGATCATTAATTCTTGTTGTTTTTCTTGTGCTTGTTGAGCCAATCTAATCGCAGTTGATAAACCTGCTGGGCCTGCGCCTACGATGACTACATCAAATTCCATGGTTTCGCGTTCGACCATATAAACCTCTTCTCGGTGACGGACCTGCTGTAAAGAACCTTATTTCATACTTGCAAATGAAACGTTACAGGCTGTGAATACTTTAAGGTTATTTTAGGTTGACGTTTACGTCAACAGGAAGTAGTCTGAATTCATAAAATAAATAAGTTGACGCGAAGGTCAACTTTGAGAACACACAATTGATGGAGTCACGATGAAAGTCCTCGTTCCAATTAAAAGAGTAATTGACTACAACGTCAAAGCACGCGTTAAAGCCGATAAAACGGATGTTGATCTAGCTAATGTAAAAATGGCGATGAACCCGTTTTGTGAAATTGCAATTGAAGAAGCTATTCGTTTAAAAGAAGCAGGGACGGCCACTGAGGTTGTTGCTGTGACTATTGGTAATAAATCATCTCAAGAGCAATTACGTACGGCCTTAGCACTCGGTGCCGATAAAGCCATTCATATTGAAACAGAAGAAAAGCTCGAGTCTTTACATGTTGCTAAATTACTGAGCAAGATTGTAGAGCAAGAATCACCTGAGCTAGTTATTTTAGGTAAGCAATCGATTGACTCTGACAACAATCAAACCGGTCAAATGCTTGCTGCTTTAACAGGTCGTGGCCAAGGTACCTTTGCATCTAAAGTAGATGTACAAGCGGGTACAGTTAATGTTACGCGTGAAGTGGACGGTGGTTTACAAACAGTCGCTCTTAAACTACCTGCTATCGTAACGACAGATTTACGTTTAAATGAACCACGTTACGCTTCATTGCCAAATATTATGAAGGCAAAACGTAAACCACTTGATGTAATTGCTGCTGATAGCTTAGGTGTAGACCTTACGCCTCGCGTGCAGCTGGTTGAAGTAAACGAGCCAGAAAAACGCAGTGGTGGCATTATCGTTGAAGATGTTGCGACATTGGTAGAAAAGTTAAAAACAGAAGCGAAGGTGATCTAAATGAAAACATTAGTGATAGCCGAACACGACAAAGGTGTTCTAAAGCCTGAAACCAATAAAACGATTACTGCTGCTGTTAAACTAGGCTTTGATGTAGATTTACTCATTGCAGGCGAAAACTTATCTGCAATGAGTGAGCAAGCAGCATCTATTGCAGGTGTTAGCAGCGTCCTGATTGCTGATGATGCCGCTTACGCACATCAGCTTGCTGAAAACCTAGCGGATCTGGTTTTATCTTTAGCAGATAACTATTCACACATTGTCGCGAGCGCTACAACAACGGGTAAAAACTTTATGCCACGTGTTGCAGCACTTTTAGATGTTGCGCAAATCTCTGAAATCATCGATGTGATTGATGCTGATACATTTAAACGTCCTATTTATGCAGGTAATGCGATTTCCACAGTTAAATCTCTGGATAGCAAAAAAGTAATCACTGTTCGTGCTAGTAGCTTTGATATTGCATCAGAGCAAGCACCGGTAGCTGTAACAAGCGTTACAGGTAAAGGCTCTGTTGGTTTGAGTGAGTTTGTATCAGAAGAACAAACTGAATCAGAACGCCCAGAGCTGACTGCTGCACCTGTGGTTATTTCTGGTGGTCGTGGTATGCAAAATGGTGAAAACTTTGCGTTATTGAATGGTATTGCTGACAAACTAGGCGCAGCAATTGGTGCTTCACGCGCTGCTGTTGATGCGGGTTTTGTGCCAAACGATATGCAGGTTGGTCAAACCGGTAAAATTGTTGCCCCAGACTTATATATTGCTGTAGGTATCAGTGGTGCGATTCAACACTTAGCGGGTATGAAAGACTCTAAAGTGATTGTTGCCATCAACAAAGACCCTGATGCGCCAATTTTCCAAGTCGCTGACTATGGTTTAGTTGCTGATTTATTTGATGTGTTACCTGAGCTTGAAAGCGCTCTGTAATTCATAACGATTCTGGTTGTTAAAAGCTGTTCACCTTTTAGGTGCGCAGCTTTTTTTATGGTAATTTATAAACACGAGCTGGAAAGGACGTTATACATAAACCGTTTTTCAATAAACCGATAGTTTAGAAGTTTTCATGCTTGCTTCATCTAATCTTTCGGATATTGGCTAAAGGGATTTTACATTCTAAAATTAAACTATAACTTCATAATCCAGAATCACATTTCAATGTTATTTTAAGGCAAGAACCATGTTCAAAAACCTTTTATTTTT
Organism: Pseudoalteromonas sp. PAR1; assembly: GCF_947311895.1. Taxonomy (NCBI): domain Bacteria; kingdom Pseudomonadati; phylum Pseudomonadota; class Gammaproteobacteria; order Alteromonadales; family Pseudoalteromonadaceae; genus Pseudoalteromonas; species Pseudoalteromonas sp. PAR1. Next base: position 29,512 of record NZ_CAMZMY010000010.1, read on the forward strand.
ATGTTTTTTATTCTGTCCTTTACTAGCCTTTGCTGGCAGCAGTTTTAGGTTATCTGATGGAGATCTTGTACTTAAAGACATGAGCAAAATTGAAGTTTTAGATAAATTAGGCACTCCCTTACTCAAAGACGTGCAAAGTTTAGGTATTGATACAGGCGGTAATATAAAGCCAGGTCAAAAGGTAGAAACTTGGTCTTATAAGCTTAAAGGCTCAATTGGCGGTGAGTATTTAGTATCTATCACCTTTGAAGGAGATAGAGTTGTCGATATTACATCTGTACAAAAGAAAAACTAAAAAGCCGCTCGAGAGCGGCTTTTTATTTGCTAGGCGATACTGATTAGTATGTCGCGCTGCCTTTAGTACGAGGGAAGGCGATAACGTCACGAACGTTGCCCATACCTGTTACATAAGCAACTAAACGCTCAAAACCTAGACCAAAACCAGAGTGAGGTACAGTACCGTATTTACGTAGGTCACGGTACCAGCTGTAGTCTTCTTTGTTTAAGCCCATTTCTTCTAAGCGCTTATCTAATACATCTAGTCGTTCTTCACGTTGAGAACCACCGATGATTTCACCAATACCTGGTGCAACTACGTCCATCGCTGCCACTGTTTTACCGTCTTCGTTTTGACGCATGTAGAACGCTTTGATATCACGTGGGTAGTTTTTGATAACTACTGGCGCGTTAAAGTGTTCTTCAGCAAGGTAACGTTCGTGCTCAGATTGTAAATCCACACCCCATTCAACAGGGAACTCAAACTTTTTACCACATGCTTTTAAAATTTCGATAGCATCAGTGTAATCAACTTGTGCGAAATCTTTAGTCACGAATTCTTCTAAACGAGAGATAGCAGTTTTCTCAACACGTTGTGCAAAGAATTCCATATCATCACGACGCTCAGTTAATACTGCTTTGAAAACATATTTAAGCATGTTTTCAGCAAGTTTCGCGATGTCTTCTAAATCTGCGAATGCAACTTCAGGTTCAACCATCCAAAACTCAGCTAAGTGACGAGATGTGTTTGAATTTTCAGCACGGAAAGTAGGGCCAAAAGTATAGATTTTTGACATTGCTGATGCGTATGTCTCACCATTCAACTGACCAGATACAGTTAAGAATGCTTCTTTACCGAAGAAATCTTCACTGTAGTCAATCTCACCTTTATCTGTACGCGGTAAGTTTTCCATATCTAAAGTTGATACACGGAACATCTCACCAGCGCCTTCACAGTCACTTGCAGTGATGATAGGTGTGCTGATCCAGTAGAAACCTTGCTCGTGGTAAAAACGGTGAATCGCTTGAGCTAAACAGTTACGTACACGTGTTACCGCGCCCATGATGTTAGTACGAGGGCGAAGGTGTGCGTGTTCACGTAAATACTCAATGCTGTGACGTTTAGCCGACATAGGGTAGGTGTCTGGATTCTCAACCCAACCTAATACTTCAACAGAGTTAGCTTGAATTTCAAAAGACTGACCTTGACCCGCTGAAGGCACAAGAATACCCGTGACAGATACTGAACAACCAGCAGTTAAACGTGTTACTTCATCATAATTATTGAGTGAATTAGGTACTACCGCTTGAATAGGATCAAAACACGAACCGTCATGAACGGCTAAAAATGAAATTCCTGCTTTTGAATCGCGGCGTGTACGGATCCAGCCTTTTACTGTTACTTGGCTGTCAACCGCAACCTTGCCTTCTAATAGCTCTGAAATCGCTAAATGGCTCATCTTCACTCCAATGATATAAGTTGCCTAATATAATAATGCTGTGCATTGCACTTGAATCGACTATCTTACCTTCGTAAATCAAATAAAAAAACTATTCAGACATACTCTTTACTAGTTTTTCTTCAATTGAACAAAATAACAGCGTTTTTTTGCGTAAAATTCGTGATAATTTAATTTCTCACTGCGCTAATTGGTTATTTTGTGGCATTATTAACAATTCTCAACAGGATAACTGTCCTTTATTTTTTATTTTTTATTGTATTACAGGTGCTATGAAACAAGTTTTTATTCTTCGCGGCTTACCCGGCTCGGGTAAATCATATTATGCGCAAAGCCTAGCTGATGAGTTAGTTGCTGGTAACGAAAGTGAGTATGTCGTTTGCGCAACAGATGATTATTTTTATAACAGCGAAGGTGTGTATCAATTTGATAAATACAAGCTTCCTGAGTATCACAACTTAAACCTTGCGCGGTTTATTAATGCTTTAGCAGAAGAAATCCCATTGGTAATTGTTGATAACACTAATATTAAAAAGTGGGAGTTTATCGCCTACGCGCAAGCAGCTACAGCCCTTGGTTATCAAGTAAAAGAAGTGATTGTTGGTGAAATTAAAGATAAATCATTGCAGCATCTTTATGCTAAACGATGTGAACACAATGTTCCTTTACGAACCATAAGTAAAATGGCGTATATGTTTGAATGGTAAAGTATGAATAAGAAAGGAAGCATTGGCTTCCTTTTTTAATGCTTATCAATACGCCTGTTGATCAATAGCTGCGAATATAGCATCACATAACTTCGTTAGGCATTGCAGATCACTTATATAAGGTGGCATTAGGTAAATAAGTTTACCGAATGGACGGATCCACACACCTTGCTCTATAAAAAAGCGTTGAATTTTTGCTACATCAACATTACGTTTTAGCTCTACAACACCAATTGCACCTAGGGTGCGGACGTCTGCTACGTCATCAAGTTGTTTGCATTTAGCAAGCTGCTCGGTGAGTACATGGTTAATATGTGCTATTTGTTCTTGCCAAGGTTGTTCGAGCAGTAAATCAATACTGGCGCAGGCAGTTGCGCATGCTAATGGATTACCCATAAAAGTAGGGCCATGCATAAGCACTCCGGCTTCACCTTCACTAATACCAATAGCAACTTTGCTGGTGGTTAAGGTTGCAGAAAGTGTCATCATGCCACCCGTTAATGCTTTACCAATACACAAAATGTCTGGTTCTATGTCGGCGTGCTCAACAGCAAACAAGGTACCTGTGCGGCCAAAGCCTGTGGCGATTTCATCACAAATAAGTAAAACATCATACTTATCGCAAAGTATGCGTAGATGTTTTAAGTAATCGTGATGGTAAAAATTCATACCCCCAGCATTTTGCACAATGGGTTCAATTATAAATGCCGCAACGTGTTGGTGGTGAGCTGCAAAGTAGTTTTCTAGGTTTTCAGCCTCTGTAGAACTAAACTCACCGTTAAACTTAGCACTTGGAGCAGGAACAAAAACATGCTCAGGTAAAAAACCAGAGTACATACTGTGCATTGAATTTACAGGGTCGCAGACACTCATGGCAGCAAAGGTGTCACCATGATAGCCCTTAAGCGGCGTCATTAGTTTTTGTTTACCAGTATGTCCTTTACTCAGCCAGTATTGAAGAGCCATTTTTATTGCTACTTCAACACTGACAGAACCGCTGTCGGCTAAGAACACTTTTTCAAGTGAGGGTGGCGTCATACTAACGAGCTTTTTACACAGTTCAACAGCGGGCTGATGTGTTAGGCCACCGAACATAACATGGCTCATTTTGTTAAGTTGTGTGGCTATTGCTTCATTTAAAACCGGATGGCAATAACCATGAATAGCACTCCACCAAGATGCCATTCCGTCAATTAATACTTCACCCGTTTCTAAAAAAATGCGGTTAGCACGAGCATGACTTACCGGATAAACAGGTAAAGGATTAGTCATTGATGTATAAGGGTGCCAAATATGTTCGCGGTCAAAATTTAGATCTATAGATTGTTTTTTGTTCATATGTAAACTTTAATAGCCTCCTATTCGTTGACAATGTTACGTCAACTCGTAGACTTAGCCAATCATACTGTCCCATTAATTTAAAAAAAGAGACTATTATGGAGCACGCTGTTGTCCGTCACGATTGGACCCACCAAGAAGTAAAAGCATTATTCGAAATGCCGTTCAATGATTTATTATTCAAAGCGGCCAGTGTTCATCGTGAAAACTTCAACCCAAATGAAGTACAAATTTCTACTTTATTATCGATTAAAACGGGTGCTTGCCCAGAAGACTGTAAATATTGTCCTCAGTCTGGTCATTATAAAACGGATTTAGAGCGTGAACGCCTAATGGAAGTTGAAAAAGTGGTAGAGCAAGCACGTGCAGCTAAAGAAAAGGGTGCAACGCGCTTTTGTATGGGGGCCGCTTGGTCTGATCCAAAAGATCGTGACATGCCATATATCGAGAAAATGGTAAAAGAAGTCAAAGAGTTAGGGCTTGAAACCTGTATGACTCTTGGCATGCTTGATAACGAAAAAGCTCATGCCTTAAAAGACGCGGGTCTTGATTACTACAACCATAACCTTGATACATCACCAGAATATTACCAACAGATTATTACTACACGTACTTACCAAGACCGATTAAACACCATAGATAACGTGCGTGATGCTGGCATGAAAGTGTGTTCTGGCGGTATTGTTGGTATGGGCGAGCAGGCAGCTGACCGTTTTGGTTTATTAATGCAATTAGCTAATTTGCCGCAGCAGCCAGAGAGTGTGCCAATTAATATGTTGGTTAAGGTAAAAGGCACGCCACTTGAAGATGTTGAAGACTTAGATCATTTTGAGTTTATTCGTACCATTGCTGTTGCACGTATCATGATGCCAAAAAGCTATGTCCGTTTATCTGCTGGTCGCACGGCGATGAATGAACAAATGCAATCACTGTGTTTATTTGCTGGTGCTAATTCAATTTTCTACGGTGATAAATTACTGACTACAGAAAACCCTGAAGCAGATGCTGACATGATGCTGATTAAAAAATTAGGCATGAACCCAGAAAGGCGTGAAGATTATTCTGATGAAGCAGTAGAGGCTTCACTTTCATCAAAAGTTGCTGATAAAGCAACATCAGAACTATTTTACGAAGCGTAATATTTAAATGGCTTTTGATTTTATTGCCGAGCATCTTCTTAAGCGAGAAGCTGATGCATTACTGAGAAATCGTCAGCTTGTTGAGCAAGCAAGTGGGCGCTTTATTCAGGTTGCAGGTAAAAAGTATTTAAATTTTGCCAGTAATGACTACCTTGGCTTTGCTGATGATTTTATTGAAATACAAGCGCAGCAGCTAGGTAGCCACAGTTCAGCGCTAGTGAATGGTTATAATAAACCACAGCAACAGCTTGAACAGCGTTTATGCGAGTTATTAGGCTATGAAAGCGCCATGTTATTTAATAGCGGATTTAGTGCTAATAGCAGTGTATTAAAAGCGTTGGTTCAAGATAAAAGCGTGGCGCAATCATCGGCAATCTTCCAAGATAAGCTTAATCATGCCAGCTTAATTGATGGCGGCCTTCATTCTTGTGCTGCCATGGTGCGGTTTAATCATAACGACCTTAAGCATTTAGAATCTCGATTACAAAAATCAAAGGCAAAGCATAAGCTCATAGTAAGCGAGGGGGTATTTTCGATGGATGGCGATCAAGCCCCCATTGAAGCACTCTGTAAACTCGCTAAACAATACAATGCCTGGCTGATGATTGACGACGCCCATGGCTTTGGCGTATTGGGTGAGCAAGGTTTAGGGAGTTGTGAGTCAATCAAGCCTGATTTACTGATCATCACTTTTGGAAAGGCACTGGCAAGTAGTGGTGCTTGCCTGCTTGCATCAAAGCAAATGATTGATTACATGCTGCAGTTTAATCGTGAATACATTTATTCAACAGCAATGTCTCCTCTGATGGCTAGTTGTACTCTTGAACGGCTCGAAAAGTTATTAAAAGCGGATAATAGACGCGCTCAGCTTACAGATAATATTGCCTACTTTAGAGCGCTTGCTAAAGAGCATAACTTAGCATTAATGGAATCTAAAACAGCTATACAACCTCTGGTATTAGGCGATGCAGAACACACGCTTGCTGTTGCTAATAAGCTTAAAGAAAAAGGCATATGGTTAACCGCTATTCGACCGCCCACGGTACCTTTTAATACCGCACGGCTTCGGATCACCATAAGTAGCGCACATCTTCCAGATGATATAAAACAGCTGGTTGATTCGCTAGTGGAGTGTTTATGAGTGTTCAACTGCAAGTACCTTTAAGCTTTCAAGACAGTAATAAGCTAACAACACAAACTAAGTTCTCAAAAGCGGCTGCAAATTACGCGAGCCATGCTAATGTTCAAAAACAAGCGGCTGCGCACTTATTTAAAATGATGGCAAATAAACATCAGCAGGGTACTTGCCTTGATTTAGGGGCTGGGCCATTAGTTAATACGGCAATGCTTAAAACACATTTTGATACTGTATTGGCAATGGACTTAAGTCACTCCATGCTAAGCACTGATCAAAACTCAAGTTGTTTAAAAGTGTGTGCTGATATGGATAACCTACCATTACAGCAAAACTCCCTTGATTGTGTGTTTAGTAATTTTGCAATGCAATGGTCTGCTGATATCGAAGCATTGCTCAACAACCTTTTTTGTGCATTAAAACTAGGCGGAAAGCTTTATTTAAGCTGTGTAGTAGATGGATCGCTCAAAGAGATCAAACAGGCTTTTGCTTGTTTAGATGAGCAAAACCATATTAATCAGTTTCATAGTGCTAGTCACATTATTGAATATGCACAAATGGCCGGATTTAAACTCAATTTTGCAGCCGACAGATGTTATATAGATGCCTATAAATCGCCCTTAGAAGCACTGCGCTCGATAAAAGCGATTGGTGCTACCTCATTGCAAACTAAGCAAAAGCGCCATGGGTTATTAACAAGGCAGGCACTTAATAGTGTTTGTAAGGCATACCCTCTGGTTGATGGGCATGCTAGAGTGAGCTATCAAGTTGTCCTTTTAGAACTAGAAAAATAGAATTAACTCAAAAATGAAAGAATTTTTTATTACAGGTACAGACACCGATGCCGGAAAAACCCATGTCACCAGTTTATTACTAAACTTACTAGCGCAACATAAACAGCGTGCGGTTGGTTTTAAACCTATTGCAGCAGGTGCAGAAGAAGCATTTGGTCAACTAGTGAATGATGATGCATTAACCTTAATGGAAAGCTCATCAATTGGGGTTAAATATAACATAGTTAATCCCTTTACCTATGAGCCACCCATTGCACCACATATTGCTGCAGCCCAAGTAGGGGACAGGCTGACATTTGATAAGCTTGATGCTGCTTATGCGAACTTAAAAGAACTCAATACCGATTATATTCTTACAGAAGGTGCAGGTGGTTGGTGTTTACCTATCAACGAAACCGATTTACTCTGCGATTGGGTTAAATCACAAAACCTTGATGTTGTTCTAGTAGTAGGCATGAAGCTTGGTTGCCTTAATCACGCACTATTGACAGCTTCTCACTTTAAAGCGCTCGGTGTAAATTGTGTGGGTTGGATAGCAAATCATGTAGACCCAAACATGCGTGAACAAGAGGCCAATTTAGAAACACTAAAATCAGCATTACCTTTCCCGCTTTTAGCGATTAGTCCGTATACAGACGGCACCCCTAAATTAAAAATTTACAAAACCTTACTTGAAATTTTATCTATCAACCCATAATAATTGAGTTGTTACTTTTGACATACTCTGTCACAATTGGTTGCAATTAGTTCCTTGCAACCAATTGCATTAGCCCTAAACTAAGTTGGTAGTACGCCCAGATAATTTTATTAACTAACGATTTTTAACCATGTCGTTAGTTAATACAATTGGTATGTTTATTCTGAGGTTTTTATGAAGCGTGTATTTTTGTTTCTACTGACTAACTTAGCGGTAATGCTAGTGTTAGGTATTGTGTTGTCTATTGTGATGAGCGTACTGGGTATTAGCCATCGCAGTTTAGGCGGCATTTTAGTTATTTCAACCGTATTTGGTTTTGGTGGCTCGTTTATTTCGTTATTTATGTCGAAATGGATGGCAAAAAAATCAACCGGTGCACATGTTATTGAACAGCCTCGTTCTGAAACAGAGCAATGGTTAGTTTCTACGGTAGCAGCGCAAGCGAAAAAAGCAGGTATCGCGATGCCAGAAGTGGCTATTTACGATAGCCCTGAAATGAACGCATTTGCAACCGGCCCAAGTAAGAACAACTCGCTGGTGGCTGTGAGCACAGGTTTATTACACAACATGAACCAAGATCAAGCCGAGGCGGTATTGGCTCATGAGGTGTCACACATTGCAAATGGTGACATGGTAACGCTTACCCTTATTCAGGGTGTAGTGAATACATTTGTTATCTTTATGGCGAAAGTATTGGCAGGTATTGTTGATAACTTCCTTAATAGTGATGAAGAAGAGGGCGGTAGTAGCTGGACATACTTCTTGTTCGATATGATTTTCCAAATGCTATTTGGTGTTCTAGCAAGTATGATAGTTGCTTACTATAGCCGTAAACGCGAGTTCTCTGCGGATGCTGGTGCGGCTAAGCTAGTAGGTGCAGATAAAATGCGAAGCGCCCTTGAGCGTTTAAAACAAAACCACCCATCACAACTAGAAGGTTCAATGATGGCGTTTGGTATTGCAAGCGGTAAAGGTGTTGCCGAGTTATTCTCATCACACCCACCACTTGATGAGCGTATTAACGCATTACGTTAATTTTAAACACGAAAAAGCCAGCTGATGCTGGCTTTTTTTATTGTTGGTTTTTCTCTCGCTCGAGCTGTTGCGGTAATAATACCTCAACAATTTCACGGGCTGGTAAGGTATACCTTACGCCATCGAACATCACAGAAGTATGCTCATCAATGCTGGTGATCCCTGTTAAAGTCCAGCCTTCGCCGCGCTCTTTACAATACACTGTAGTGGTAGGTTGAATTACTTTAAACTCTTCACTCATCGAACTTAACCTAATTGCTTGTATTTGCCCTTATAGTAAGACAATAATGTCAGCTCATAAAGAAAAAGAAGTAATTACCGTGTCAAGCCACAATGACTTAGCCTTTGACTTACGCCCAATTCGACACAAAGATTGCCAAGCAATTTGGGATATTTTAAAAGATCCTCATGTTCAATCTTTTAATGATTACAGCGCTGACATAACCAAAGGTGACGTTTACGACTTTATTCAAGGCGACATTGAGAGTTTTTATAATCAACAAGGTATTCGGTTGGTTATTGTTTTGCGAAGTACTGGCCAAGTTATTGGTAGTATTGGCATATTTAACATAATTAACGGGCAGGGTATTTTAGGATTTGAATTGTCGTCGCAATACTTTGGCAAGGGGATAATGCAAAAGGTATTAGCCATGTTATTTGAAAAATTAACAACCTTTGTCCCGGCCCCGCTAAACACTATTGTAGCTTTAGTTAACCCAAATAATAGTTCATGTATTAAGCTTTTAACAAAATGCGGCTTTCAACAGCATGACACTCACTGGATAAAATACGTTAGCTAATTACTATAATAGTACAATCTTGTTCTGCTAGAGTTGCTACTATAAAATAGCGCCTCATTTTTAAAAAGGAGCGCTTGCAACTATGGCAAAAGCCAAACCAATTACCAGTATTGAAAGTTACGGCATTTACAGTCACTGGGATGCAAAAGAGAAAGACCTGCCTCAAATCACCGAATTTACAACAGACGTTCCTGCACAGTTAGATATTGAATTTGGCTTTATTGTTAACATTAAAAAGGCCAAAGGACAAAAAATTAAGTTTTGCGTTTACCACCCAGATATCCCCGATGAGGATGGCGATATTATGCCGCCGTTTGAGGGTGAACAGTACGTTAAAACAAACGATTGGCAGTTTTACTTAGGTGATACTATATGGGCACCTGTTGATAATAAAGTAGGTATTTGGCGCATGACTATTGAGTTAAATGGCCATATAATTGCCGATAAATCCTTTAACTTATTAAAGGAAGCCGAAGGCACTGCCACTGATTTTTGGAAGCATCGCGGCTATTAAGCTTTAACCTTGTGAGGGACTATGTATAAAGGAAGTTGTTTGTGCGGCAAAGTAAAAGTAACGATTGTTGGTGGTATAGACTCAATTATTCATTGTCATTGCTCGTTGTGTCGTAAAAACTCTGGCACAGCTTACGCAACCAACGGCTTTATTCAACGAGATGGTTTTAACCTAACAGAAGGCAGGCAGCATCTAAGTGCGTTTGAATTTAAACCCGGTAGAATTCGCTATTTTTGTAGCAGCTGTGGCTCCCCAGTTTATAGCGAAAATAAAGATGACCCAAGCCGCTTACGTATTCGCCTAGGTTTATTAGATAGCGATATAAACGAGCGTCCGCTAAGTCATAACTTTGTAAGCTCTAAAGCAAACTGGGATACGTTTAACACAGAAATTCCATGTTATGATGGTTTTGAACCAAGTAGGGGCAAGTAATAGCCATGATAGCGAATACACCAAAACCGCCATATTACGCCGTGATTTTTACGAATATCTTATCTGACTATACCGCTGGTTATGAAGAGGTGGCGAATAGAATGGTGGAGCTCGCTGAGCAACAACCTGGGTATTTAGGCATGGAGTCTGCTCGTGATGGTTTGGGTATTACGGTGTCGTATTGGCAAAGCTTAGATGCAATAAAAGCCTGGAAACAAAACCTAGAGCACTTAAACGCCCAGCAGCTCGGCAGAGATAAATGGTACAGCGCTTTTACAACGCGCATTGCAAAAGTAGAACGTGATTATTCATTGTAGTAATAATTCTCTGTATGGGAACACATCATACTGTATTTGGCCTTATTATAACCTCAGCATAACCAATAATTTGAGCTTTCTAATATACAAAGTGGGTGCGTAAAGGGGGATAATTTACTCATGTAATAAATTGAAATAATCAAAATATTTGTTTATTCAGAATAATGTAAATCTTCTTTTCCTATCTAGAATTCAAATATCAATGGCTTGCAAATTTATTGTTATCTTTTGTAGTGCCGAAAAAAGATGGCCAAACAAGGGTAAACGTTTGTTTTCAAAAAACGCTCAATGCTTGTTAAATTTAAATGTTCTCAATGTCACTAGCATCATACTGATAGCAAAGCCCATTACTAAACCAGCAAATAAATCAGAGCTAATACCTAATACGATATACGATGCTCTTACATGAGTTAGCCAGTAAAAGAGCATAAACGAAACGCTAGAAATTGATGAAAGTAGAATTAGCTTGAGCTTTTTAGACATAACAACCACGAATTTTGATGTCTTTTAGTTTGATGATTGTTAAGTATTAGCACTTATTTGTTGTTATTGCGACAAAAGGGAAATGTGTATGCATTACATTAATTAGAATATATAAAAGCCCACTAAGGTGGGCTTTATTTAAATGCAATTACAATGTGTAATTAAATCCGATGGCAATACCATCATCTTCGGTTTGTGACATCTGTGCTTCTTGCTCAGCATCATTACTTGAAAAGTCACTAAAATCTTTACGTGCTTCGATGTATAAAATAGTGTCATCGCCCAAAAAGTAGTGCAAACCTAAAACAGCAAATTGTCGTTTAAATACATCATTAGGATCAGCGTTAAAGTTTGGTTGAATCACGTAATCGTCACCAGCATCAAATATGTTGTAGGCTAAGAAAGTGCGGATATCGTTATCGAAACGGTAACTGACTAACGATTCAGAACCCACAGCTTCTTTAATTAACCGTCCTAAATTATCAGTATCATGGTTTTCATTTTTATTGATATTCGCTGATGCATACCAACCAGGTTTATTAAAATCACCATAGGTCATACCCACACCATAAATTAGATCTGTTACTGATTGTTTTCGCCCGCCAGCATACAGAATCTCGAATTGGCCTCGGTTTACACCTGCTGTAAATTTAAGTTCATCAGTTACATAGTAGGAGAGGGCAGCACCATAAGTTGAATTAAACTCAACTTTCTGAGCAGCATTATTACCTTGATCCCATAATGCCTGACATGATGCACGCGAAATATCGGCGATATCGCAGGTATAAAAGTCATCTGATTTTAATTGCGTTTGCAATGCTATATGGAAATTTCCCCAGTTGTTACGATACTGCAGTACTTTATCGCCTCGACCAGTACCATTTACTGCTCCATCGTCTTTATTGTAGGTGTAGACCCCAGCAGCATTGCCATCCCATACTAGGCTGTAGTTTGTGTTATAAACCACGTCATACCAAGCACCCCATTGCTTACCTACAGTAATTCGTCCATATTTTTCGTGTTTTACACCAACATAACCTAAACGGTTGTATAAAAACTCGTCTTGCACAGTTTCAAAGCGATTATTGTAAACAATGTCACTATTACCTACTGGGTTTACTCCCCATTCTAGGAATGCCAAGGCTTGCCATTCATTTTTTAGCTGGCGTTTAAAATCCAAATTTATACGGGATACACCATTTACAATTTCAGTCTCACCTTGAGTGCTGATCACTCTTGCATCAATAAAGCCACCAACAGTGACACTGTTTTTATCATCTTTATATATCTCAATAGCATGACTGTTAATTGTGACCATGCTCATACTTGCGATTAATGTTGCTATGTAAGTTCTTTTCATAGAAATCCTTGTTTATACATCGTCCCTAATAAGTGTTATTTTGCAAAAGTAGGAGATTATCAGAGCTAAAATAGGGTAAAAAGTGAAAAAAAATCAACAAAGATATAGGTTTTGAGGAATATTTATTCATTTTGAGTTCACTATACTGAATTATCAATAAGTTAGTGTAGCTAAAAAATGGACACCTTTTGACTTAATGTTTTTAGCATATCTTTTGTATTGGGTTTGTCTGAGCATAAACCGTGCAATAAGGTCATAAAATAGCAGTCTAGTAGAATGGCCGCTTTAACTTTATTAAAATGCGGTTGATCGGCAAAGATTAATGATTCCATCAATCTTATGTGCTGCTCCTGAAACGACTCACTAAACAAACGATCGCTGAAAAGAGGTTTGTAAAACTGATGGTGTGTACAATAGAATTGATAAAAATACTGTGCATAGTGGCTTATTTTTAAACGGGCAGGGCGGTGGATGTCTGTTTCTTTAGCATGCTCCAACACTTCTGCAAATCTGTTTTCTAAGCAGCCCTCTAAAATAGCAACTTTATCTGGAAAATAATTAAATAAAGTACCCACAGCAATATTACTGGCCGCCGAAATTTGTCTAGTAGAGGTGTCGGAAAACCCTTCTTTTTCGAATAATGACCAAGCAGCATCTAAAATTCGCTGTTCTGTGTTATTATTTCTCATGCTAACAAACTCCTTGTTTTATAATGATTATTTGAAAAGTGAGCGCGCTCACATTCGTTTGTGAGCGTGCTCATTTTATGTGCAGTTCAGCATAGGTGCTGTATGTCATTTTGTAAAACTACTGAGTTGATTTATTTAAACTATCATGGCGTGCAAAGCGGCTTTAGTTTAAAATTGCATGCAGATTTGTTTTTACTTTTTACCCGCTGGAGGGTACCGCTATCATTAGTACAGCTAATATCACCATGCAATTTGGTGCTAAACCTTTATTCGAAAATATTTCAGCAAAATTTGGCGATGGAAACCGTTATGGTTTAATCGGTGCGAATGGCTGTGGTAAATCAACCTTCATGAAAATCCTAAGTGGTGAACTTGAGCCATCTTCAGGTAATGTCAGTACAGATCCAAACGAGCGTATTGCTAAACTAAATCAAGATCAGTTTGCTTATGAAGAGTTTTCTGTGATCGATACAGTTATCATGGGTCATAAAGAGCTGTGGGAAGTAAAAAAAGAACGTGATCGTATTTATAGCTTACCAGAGATGAGCGAAGAAGACGGTATGCGTGTAGCTGATCTTGAAACTGAGTTTGCAGAGATGGATGGTTACTCAGCAGAAGCTAAAGCCGGTGAGCTACTGATTGGTGTAGGTATCGGTACAGAGCAACACTACGGTCCTATGTCTGAAATCGCACCGGGTTTTAAACTGCGTGTGTTACTTGCACAAGTGCTGTTTTCTGATCCAGATATCATGCTACTAGATGAGCCTACCAATAACTTGGATATTTACACCATCAAGTGGTTAGAAGACGTGTTAAACCAACGCGACTGCACCATGATCATCATTTCGCACGACCGTCACTTTTTAAACTCAGTATGTACACACATGGCTGACATCGATTATGGCGAACTTCGTATTTACCCAGGTAATTACGATGAATATATGTTTGCAGCAACACAAGCCCGCGAGCGTTTACTGAGCGAAAATGCGAAGAAGAAAAGCCAAATTGCAGAACTACAGCAGTTCGTATCTCGTTTCTCTGCAAATGCTTCAAAAGCAAAACAAGCAACATCACGTGCTAAACAAATCGATAAAATTCAGCTTGAAGAAGTTAAAGCGTCTTCTCGTCAAAGCCCATTTATTCGTTTTGAACAAGAAAAACAGTTATTCCGTAATGCCTTAGAGCTAACTAACTTAGCGCAAGGTTTTGATGACATGCTTTTCAGTGGCCTTGAAGGTTTAGTTGAAGTAGGTGAGCGTATTGCGATTATCGGTGAGAACGGTGTTGGTAAAACAACATTATTAAATACCCTTGCAGGTCGCTTAGCACCGAAGCAAGGTGAATTTAAATGGTCTGATAATGCTAATATTGGTTATTACGCGCAAGACCATGCTGATGAGTTCGAACAAGACATGAACTTATTCCAGTGGATGGAACAATGGCAACAAGAAGGTGACGACGAGCAAGTTGTTCGTAGTTTCTTAGGTCGTATGCTGTTTTCACAAAACGACATTAAAAAGTCAGTAAAAGTGATTTCAGGTGGTGAGCAAGGCCGTATGTTGTTTGGCAAAATTATGATGCATAAACCAAACATCTTATTAATGGATGAGCCAACCAACCACATGGATATGGAATCTATCGAAGCGCTTAACTTAGCACTTGAAGCATACGAAGGAACTTTATTATTCGTATCACACGATAGACAATTCGTATCATCACTTGCTAACCGCATTTGGGAAATCAAAGACGGCAAAGTTATCGACTTTAAAGGTACATACACTGAGTACCTAGCAAGTAAAGAAGCTTAATTAGCTTATGAGTGATTAAAAGCCATGCATGTCATGGCTTTTTTGTGCTTCTAGAGTCGCATCTTGAGATGGTTTAAAGCGATTTATACTGCGTTTTTGATTTTAACAATAGAGCCACTATTATTTGCAGTCAATGCCATGCCTAAATCGTTTTAATTCCAACTGAAACTCGCATCTTGATGTGAGTTAGGTATATAATACCCGCCACAAAATAAGGACAAAAGTCCGCTTTTTAGAAAACAATTTACTGAGGTGTATTTATGACTGTTGGCATTATTATGGGTTCCAAATCAGACTGGCCAACGATGGAACATGCGGCGTTAATGCTAGAAAAATTCGGCATTGAATACGAGACTAAAGTTGTTTCTGCTCACCGTACCCCTCAATTACTTGCTGACTATGCAAGCACTGCAGCTGAGCGCGGCATTAAAATTATTATTGCAGGTGCCGGTGGTGCTGCGCACTTACCAGGTATGGCAGCGGCCTTTACATCACTACCAGTTTTAGGTGTACCCGTTAAATCTAAAACTCTTAATGGTGTAGATTCGTTATTATCTATTTGCCAAATGCCTAAAGGTGTTGCGGTAGGTACTCTTGCTATTGGTGAAGCGGGCGCAGCAAATGCAGGCCTTTTAGCTGCACAAATTTTAGGTTGCCAACAGCCAGAAATTTTCGCAAAAGTTGAAGCATTCCGTAAAGAACAAACAGACACTATCTTAGCTAACCCTAATCCTGCAGAGTAATATGAATATTCTAATTTTAGGTGCGGGTCAGTTAGCTCGAATGATGAGCTTAGCGGGCGCACCCCTTGATTTAAATGTTGTTGCCTACGATGTGGGTAGTGAAAAAATCATTCACCCATTAACCGGTGAAGTTCATAACAGTACATTACAACAAGCTATTGATAGCGCAGACGCAATTACAGCAGAGTTTGAACACATTCCTGATGATGTACTAACACTGTGCTGTCAAAGCAACAAGTTTTACCCGGGTAAAGCGGCGATTAAAACAGGTGGCGATCGTGCACTTGAAAAAGCATTACTTGATAAAACAAATGTTGAGTGCGCGCCTTATCAGCTAATTACCGAAAAAGCACACCTTATTGCTGCGGTAGAGCGTTTAGGTAAGCCACTTGTGATCAAAACTTGCCAAGCGGGTTACGACGGTAAAGGCCAGTGGCGCTTAAAATCAGATGATCAAATTGACCAAATTTGGTCAGAAATGGCAGATTTCATTGCATCTGGTACCGACAGTGCACCGCATTCTATTATTGCTGAGAAGATGATCCCATTTGACCGCGAAGTATCTATCATTGGTGCACGCGACAAAGCAGGTAACACAGTAATTTACCCATTAACTGAAAACCAACACACTAACGGTGTGCTTACACTTTCAGTTGCAGGTAAAGAAAAAGCAGCAATTCAAGAACAAGCTGAGCTGGCGTTTAACAAACTAGCAAAAGAACTTGATTATGTGGGTGTATTAGCAATTGAGTTTTTTGATGTTCAAGGTACGTTATTAGTAAACGAAATTGCACCGCGAGTTCATAACTCTGGTCACTGGACACAGCAGGGCACGCATTGCTCTCAGTTCGAAAACCACATGCGCGCTGTTGCAGGTTTACCATTAGGCAGTACAGAATTGCTTCGTCCTACTGCTATGATCAACGTGTTAGGACAGCCTTCAATTCCACACTCAGTACTTGCCACTCAAGATGTTACAAGCCACTGGTATGGTAAAACGGCTAAACCAGGCCGTAAAATGGGACACATCAACGTATCTGCTAATAATCTTCACCAATTAGGTGAGCGATTAGCAGCACTTGCTGAAATATTGCCTGAGCAAGATTACCCAGGTGTAGCTGCTACCAGCACCCAACTTATTTTAAACTAATCAGTTTAAATTCTTAAAAGCCGAGTTTATCTCGGCTTTTTAATTTTTGGCCTTACGCGCAAACTACGCTAATTTTGTACCTCTTGTCTCAAAGCACTTGCGTCAGGTTTTTCTTCCTATAGACTAATATTTTTATATTAATATTAGCTTGTTATGTTACATCCTCGATTTAGAACAGTCGTGTTTGCCTTTTTTATGGCGCTGTTTATGTCTGGATTTATGTCTTTAGTGATCAGCATTTTTAACGTTGGTTTAATCGATAACATTACAACCATTTGGTTTAAAGCTTGGGCTTTTGCTTTTTGTGTGGCATTTCCTACCGTTATTGTTGTCGCACCTCTGGTACATAAATTAACCAACAAACTAATCAGAGTGCCGTTGTGATAGCTGAACGCCCAAAACAATTTCTTTTTATTACGCTTTTTTTAGCATCTGCTTTGCCATTTGTCGGTTCTGCTACGGCACTTATAGTCGGTGCACTATTTGCCATGACTTTAGGCAATCCATTTGTAGCTCAGTCACAAAAATTTAGTAAATGGATGCTAAAGTTAGCGGTTATTGGCTTAGGCTTTGCTGTTGATTTTAATCAAGTAATAGAAGTAGGGCGCAGTTCTATTGTGCTTACAATTGTCAGTATTACTGCGATTATTGGTCTTGGCGAAATTTTATCTCAGTTATTTAAGTTAAATAAAAACACCGGTGTACTTATTTCATTTGGTACAGCCATTTGTGGTGGTAGCGCCATTGCAGCAATGGCGCCGGTTATAAAGGCCAAAGATCACGAAGTAGCTATATCACTCGCTGTGGTGTTTTTATTAAACGCCCTTGGCTTAGTGTTATTCCCAATGATTGGTCATTACTTTGACCTAACTGAACAGCAATTTGGTGTTTGGGCGGCACTTGCGATTCACGATACCAGTAGTGTAGTGGGGGCTTCCGCTGCTTATGGCGCATCAGCACTTGCTATTGCAACAACCATTAAACTAACCAGAGCAATGTGGATCATACCTTATACAAGCATCGCGGGTGTGTTTTGGAAATCAGATGAAAAAGCCAGTATCCCATTGTTTATATTTGGTTTTTTAGCAGCTGCACTGATTAATTCAAGCTTTCCTGAGTATCAAACACTTTGGCATGCACTCAATGTTGGTGCTAAACAAATTTTGGTAATGACCTTATTTTTGATTGGTAGTGGCTTATCTATTTCAGTCTTAAAACAAGCAGGCATTAAACCTTTTATCATGGCGATGATCTTATGGATCATTGTCAGCAGTATTATTTTACTACTTATAGTAGACGGATTTATTTCATGAAAAACGCTTTATTAACTTCCTCTTTAGCCCTGGCTGTAGGTGTATTTGCTAACAATGCAGTGGCTGCAGATTTACGTGTTGCTACCTTTAACGTAAGTATGGATGCAACCAACTATGCTAAAAAAGGCGAAGCTATTGATAAAAATGCTTTAAGCAAAGCATTAGCGAGCAACCACCAGCAAATTCGCAACATTGCCGAAATAATTCAGCGAGTAAGACCTGATGTTATTTTACTTAATGAGTTTGACTATATTGATGCTGATAAAGGGATTAACGTATTTCGTAAAAACTACCTGCAGGTATCGCAAAATAAGCAGGTTGCCATCGATTACCCATATTACTTTATCGCACCAGTCAACACCGGTTTACCTACCGAATTTGACTTAGATAACGATGGTGTAAAGGGGCATTACAAAGGTGACGCACACGGCTTTGGCTTCTTTGAAGGGCATTATGCAATGGCTGTACTTTCTCGCTACCCAATTGATTTAGATAAAGCGCGAACATTACAAACATTTAAATACAAAGATATGCCAAATGCACAAATGCCTATTGACCCCAAAACAGGTAATGATTGGTATTCTCCTGAAGAATGGCAAGCGATTCACCTAAGCTCTAAATCATTTTGGGACTTACCTATTGATATAAAAGGTAAAACGTTTCACTTGCTTGCATCGCACCCTACACCGCCAGTATTCGATGGCCCAGAAGACCGCAACGGTAAGCGTAACCACGATGAAGTGCGCTTAATTGCTGATTACATCAACAATGCTAACTACATTTACGATGATAAAGGCCAAAAAGGAGGCTTAAAAGCGAACAGCCGCTTTGTAATTGTTGGTGATTTAAATGCTGCGCCAGAAGGGGGCAAGGCACGTCCAAGTACTACAGACCAGATTTTAAAAAACCCATTAGTGAATACCTCTTTTACGCCAACAAGCAAAGGCGCTAAAGAATCTTATAAAGAAGATTATGCTAAAAACTATACCGCTTATTGGCAAGCCAGAGCCGATTACGTACTGCCATCTAATTATGGTATTGAAATAAATGACGGCGGAGTATTTTGGCCAACAGAAAACTCTGAGTTATTCAGATTAATTGAGGATCGCAATGCCTCTTCTGATCATCGTATGGTATGGCTTGATATCACATTGAAATAAGCTGTTATTAAACGGAAAAGTTTGGCTGTTTATCCTATAAAAATTGCTATTTCATCAGTGCTTCTGCTTAAATAAGGCGAATTATAATTACCCTAAAGAAGCACTATGAATTTCAAAACCACTGCTAATAAAACGTTAGTGGCTCTCGCAGTCGCATCTAGCTTTATGCTAGCTGGTTGTCAATCAACCGCCTCAACGCCTTCTGAAGAACAAGTTACCAATGTAGCACCCGTTGTTGTTACTCCTGCTGACACAGGTTCCGCTGAAATCACGTTAGAGCAAGCAATGGCTCACCCTGATTGGTTAGGTCGTCAGCCTGAGCGTGCTTTCTGGAACGGTGATTCTAACAGCATCGTTTATGCACAAAAGCAACAGGGCAATGAGTTACGTGATTTATACGTTCAAGCAATTAACAGCCAATCTGCATCACAATTAGCGTTAAATAAACTACACACTGTAGGCGCTAAAAATGCTGTTTATTCAGCAGATAAAAAGCAACAGGCTTATGCATTTGAAGGTAATATCTTCGTTAAAAACTTAAGCACTGGGCAAATTACTCAAATTACTCACGATAGCGCACAGCAATCAAAACCACAGTTTTTAACTGATGGTAGCCTTGCTTTTCGTCAAGGTAATGCATTTTATAAAGTTGATTTAGCAACGGGTCGTCAAGTTGAATTAGTTAACTTACACCTAGACGATGCACCTAAAGGTGTACAAGAGCCTGACACTTACATTGCAAAAGAACAGCACAAACTAATTGATTACATTGCGCTGACTCACAAAAACAAAAAAGATCGTGAAGAGCGTAAAGCACAAATCAACGAACAAAACGACAGCATCGCTAACGCGCAGTTTTACTTAGGTAAAGGCAAACGTTTAGCAGATGTTCAGCTTTCACCAAATGGCCAAGCACTCGTTGCAGTAACCACTGAGAACCGTTCATGGCGTGACGAAGGCGATATCATGCCTAATTACATTGCCGATGATGCACGTGTAAAGGCTGAGAAAGTACGTCGTCGTGTTGCTGATGAAAAACCAATCAGCTCAGATGTTATCTACATCGACCTTAAATCAGGCGAGCAAACAACCCTTGCATTCGATACCTTACCTGGCTTTGATGAAGACGTACTTGCAGCTGTTAAAAAAGAAAACTACGCCCGTGAAGGCAAAACTTACAAGTCTGAAAAAGCACCGCGCGCCATCAATCTAATGATGGATTGGGGTTGGGACCAAAGTGCAATCCAATGGAACACAGATGGTTCACAAGTGGCACTTATGCTTGAAGCATGGGACAACAAAGATCGTTGGTTAGCCACAGTTGATACACAAAACAACAAACTTGTTTCACAGCACCGCTTACACGACGATGCATGGGTTAACTATGCATACAACGATTTTGGTTGGTTAAACAATTCAGATACGCTTTACTACTTATCTGAAGAGTCTGGTTACAGCCATATTTACAAAAAGCCACTTAACGGTAAGGCAACACAGCTAACTAAAGGCCAATTTGTTGTTTCAAACTTAACGTTAACAGCTGATAACTCAGCGATTTACTACAAAGCTAACGTTGAGCATCCAGGTCTTTACGAAATCTATCGTGTAAACCCTGCAAACGGTGAATCTGAGCAAGTAACCAACCTTGATGGTATGACTGATTACCAGTTAAGCCCAGATGAAAGCAAACTATTGCTAACTCATTCAAAAATTATGTCACCGCCTGAGCTTTACGTTGCTGATGCAAAAGCAAATACCCAAGCAACGCAGTTAACGCACACGGTATCTGATGAGTTTTTAGCGAAGAAACTAATCGCACCTAAGATTGTTGCTGTGCCTTCAAGCCACACTGATCAGCCAATTTACGCAAAAGTATATTACCCAGCTGATTATAAAGAAGGCGAAACAGGTAAAAACCGTAAAGCGGTTATCTTTAACCACGGTGCTGGTTACCTACAAAACTCACACATGGGTTGGTCTGGTTACTTCCGTGAGTTTATGTTCCACTCACTACTTGCTTCAGAAGGCTTCGTAGTAATGGACATGGACTACCGTGCATCTAAAGGTTACGGCCGTGATTGGCGTACAGCTATTTACCGTCAAATGGGTACACCTGAGATCCAAGATTTAGCAGACGGCGTAAGCTGGATGGCAGATAACGCAAACGTTGATACACAAGCTGTAGGCACCTATGGTGGCTCTTACGGTGGTTTCATGACGTTTATGGCGTTATTCACACAACCTGATTTATTCAAAGCAGGTGCTGCACTTCGTCCGGTAACTGATTGGGCTCACTACAATGGTCCTTATACGTCGAATATCTTAAATCATCCAGATGTTGACCCAATTGCCTATGAAAAGAGCTCACCAATTTACTTTGCTGAAGGTCTTAAGAGCCATTTATTAATTAATGCGCCTATGGTTGATGACAATGTATTCTTCCAAGATTCAGTTCGCTTAGTACAACGTTTAATTGAGCTTGAAAAAGAAAACTTTGAAACCGCTATATTCCCAGTTGAGCCGCATGGTTTTGTACAACCATCAAGCTGGTTAGATGAATACCGTCGTATTTATAAGCTATTTAAAGAAACGCTTTAATCAATAGCGTAAATGAAAAACAGCCACTTTAAGTGGCTGTTTTTGTATGTATTAAGAGTTTAAGTTACTCGCGATTTTTTATTATTTTTATAAAGACAGGTAAAGCCAACAGTGTGCCGCCAATTGCGCCGATAAAGTGGGCGTCAATGGCAACATTAGAGGCGATGAACTGACTAACCGATTCACTCGGGCCTGCTATTTGCTCCCAAATCACTTTTGCCCACGTACCCGCAAACAATAACCAGCCTGAAAACATGCCTGCTTGTACGTCTTTAATTGCCCCCCAAATGATCACACCGTGCAGTAACGCGCTTAATCCGGTGTAAATTTGGATATCAGGGCAAAATAGCCACACACCTAAACCACACCACAATGCAAGAATAGCAATATTAAACGCATAGCGAGCAGGGCTTGTATGCTCAGCATGTAGAGCCCAAATTAATAAAATTCCGGCACAATTTAAGCCTAAGTGGGGCCAATTTGCGTGTACGAATTGACTGGTGAAAATACGCCAAAACTCACCATTTGCGACTAACTCACGGTTAAATTCGAGATATTCATTTAAGTTGAAAAGTGCAAACAAGGAACTTAGTAGTATTAAACACAATGGGGGCAGAATATATTCTAGTTTCAGGGGCAGGTTTATCATGTTATTTTTGTTGTATCTGAGATTGTGACACTATTGTGCACGTTTAATTTTAAGATGCCAAATACACTACGGGATTAAGTATATTTATGTTATTCAAAACCAAAGCTTTGTTAGCTATTTCCACTTCATTTATCTATTCAACGGCTCTTTTAGCGACTCCTGCAAAAGTTGAAACACGCGAACCCGAAGCTGCAACCGGCTTTGCCCATAAACAGGTTGTTGAAGGCGATAAGTACATGGTCGCAGCGGCAAACCCTTATGCTGTAAAAGCAGGTCAAAAAATGCTTGAGCTAGGTGGCTCTGCGGTTGATGCTGCTATTGCTACACAATTAGTACTCACACTGGTAGAACCGCAATCGTCGGGTATCGGCGGTGGTACATTTATGATGTACTTCGACAACAAAACCAAAAGCCTAACCAGTTTTGATGGCCGCGAAACCGCACCAAGTAACGCTGATGAAACACTGTTTTTAGATAAACACGGTAAAGCCGTTAAGTGGATTGAAGCCGTGGTAGGTGGTCGCTCTGTTGGTGTACCGGGTATTTTAGATGCCTTTGCTTCAGCACATAAGCGTTATGGTAAGTTAGAGTGGCAAACCTTATTTGGCCCTGCCATTGAATTGGCTGAGCAGGGCTTTATTGTGTCACCACGTTTGCATCAATTACTTGCCAAAGAGTTAAACCCAGGGGTTACAAAGCTTCCTGTTATTCGTGATTACTTTTTCCCTGATGGTAAACCGCTTGCTGTTGGTACGGTGAAAAAGAACCCTGAACTTGCCGCGCTTTATAAAGATATTGCGAAACAAGGCATTGATGCTTTCTATAAAGGTGAAAACGCCAAAGAACTTGTGCATGCAGTGCAAAACTCAGCGGTAGCACCGGGTACTTTATCTGTTGAAGACTTAGCGAATTATAAAAGCAAAGAGCGTGCTCCAGTATGTGTTGATTATCGCCAATACGAGGTTTGTTCAATGGCTCCGCCAAGTAGTGGTGGTGTTGCTGTATTACAGATTTTAGCCTTACTCGAACATAAAGATATGGCTAAGCTAAAACCAAATTCAGTACAAGCGTTGCATTACTTTACCCAAGCATCACGTTTAGCTTTTGCTGATCGTAACGTGTATATGGGCGACCCTGATTTTATGCCAATTCCGACACAAGGATTACTTGATAAAGACTACCTTGCAGGTCGTGCAAAGCTTATCTCTGAAAAAGATGCTCACGCAGAAGCAGGTACTCCGCCAAACTCACTTGCTTATGCACAAGATGATGCTTACGAGCTACCTTCAACAACCCATGTATCGATTGTCGATAGCCAAGGTAATGCGGTTTCGATGACCAGCTCTATTGAAATGGCGTTTGGTTCAACAGTAATGGTGAACGGGTATATTTTAAACAATCAGCTTACAGACTTTGCTTTATCACCAACAAAAGATGGCAAACCTTTAGCTAACCGCGTTGAAGCAGGTAAACGTCCGCGTAGTTCAATGTCGCCAGTGATGGTGTTTAACAAAGACGGCAGTTTACGTTTAGTGGTCGGTTCACCGGGTGGTAGTCGTATCATTGATTACGTTGCTCAAGTGGTAGTAGGTGTGCTTGATTGGAACTTAGATGCGCAAACTGCCATTAATTTACCGCGTATTACTAATCGCAACAATTATACAAGCCTTGAAAAGGGCACTGAACTTGCAAACTTTGAAGCTGATTTTGTTAACCGCGGGCACACAGTTCGTATCCTAGATTTAAACTCTGGTTTACATGCTGTTGAAGTAAAAGACGGTAAACTTTATGGCGCAGCCGATCCGCGCCGCGAAGGTATCGCTTTAAGTGATAAAAGCCACTAAAAACAAGCTCAGCAGCCTTAAAGCTGCTGAGTTTTCATGTATACTATTCGTTGTGCCGTTTAGGGCATAAAATTCATTTTCTTCAATGGTCTGACAAGGTGAATTGTCATTGCAATTTCGCCTTTAAGAGTAATAATGTCAGGTCATAATTATGACGCATCAAAGCTTGGAAATATGACTACAAATACCGATCCAAATTATCTTTATATTCCTTATTCAGGCCCAGGTCTGATCGAAACGCCACTATTAAACAAAGGCAGTGCTTTTTCACAAAAAGAAAGGGAAAGTTTCAACTTAGCCGGTTTACTGCCACCGCGTTATGAAACAATTGAAGAACAAGTTGAGCGTTGTTACCAACAGTATTCAAGCTTTAGCGATAATTTAAACAAGCACATTTACCTTCGTGCAATTCAAGATAACAACGAAACACTTTACTACCGTTTAGTACGTGATCATCTTGAAGAAATGATGCCAATTATCTACACACCAACAGTAGGTGATGCCTGTGAAAAGTTTTCAGACATTTACCGCAGTGCCCGTGGTCTATTTATTTCTTACGAAGATCGTTTCCAAATTGATGATATTTTACGTAACGCTACTAAAGGCAAAGTAAAAGTTATCGTTGTGACTGACGGTGAGCGTATTCTTGGTCTTGGTGACCAAGGTATTGGTGGTATGGGTATTCCAATTGGTAAATTGTCACTTTACACAGCGTGTGGTGGTATTAGCCCAGCTTATACATTACCAGTGATGATTGATGTTGGTACTAATAACGAAAAACTGCTAAACGACCCTATGTATATGGGTGCTCGTCATAAGCGTATTTCGCAAGAAGAGTATGACGAATTCTTAGACCTATTCATCAAGGCTGTTAAACGTCGCTGGCCAAGTGTTTTACTTCAGTTCGAAGACTTTGCACAACCAAATGCAATGCCATTATTAAAACGCTACCGTGATGAAATTTGTAGCTTTAACGATGATATTCAAGGTACTGCTGCGGTAACTGTGGGGTCTTTATTGGCTGCTTGTCGTGTTAAAGATGCGAAACTTTCAGAGCAAAAAGTGGTATTTGTTGGTGCAGGTTCAGCAGGCTGCGGTATTGCTGAGCAAATTATCAGTACTATGGTTGCTGAAGGCATTAGCGATGAGCAAGCTCGCTCACAAATCTTCATGGTTGACCGTTTTGGTCTACTAACTGATGGTATGGAAGGTTTACGTGATTTCCAACAAGCGCTTTGCCAATCTAAAGAAGGTTTAAGTGAATGGACGTATAGCGGTGAGTACGCATCACTATTAGATGTAATGCACTGTGCACAACCAGATATCTTAATTGGTGTATCTGGCCAACCTGGTTTATTCACAGAGCAAGTTATTCGTGCAATGCACGCATCTTGCCCACAACCGATTATCTTCCCGTTAAGTAATCCGTCTAAGCAAGTTGAAGCACTTCCATCAGATGTTATCGAGTGGACAGAGGGTCAAGCGATTGTAGCTTCGGGTAGCCCATTTGATCCGGTTGAGTATAACGGCCAAATTTTCCCAATCCCACAATGTAACAATAGCTACATTTTCCCGGGTATTGGTTTAGGCGTTATCGCAGCTAAAGCTACTCGTATCACTGATGCAATGCTGATTGTATCAAGTGAAACATTGGCAGAGTCTTCACCTCGAGCAAACACTGGTAAAGGCAGCTTGCTACCAGCATTAACCGAAATCCAAGCGTTAAGTAAACGTATTGCCTTTGCAGTAGCGAAAAAAGCGATGGAAGAAGGTGTGGCACTTGAGTTAAGTGATGAGGCTTTATGGGCTGCAATCGAGAAAAACTACTGGCTTCCAGAATACCGTAACTATAAGCGCCGTAGTATCTAAACTATATCGCTTTGAGTGGTTAAAAAAACAGGCTTTTAATGCCTGTTTTTTTATATCTGAATAATAGGGGTTGTTCATATTGAATTAACCCTTTAAGGTGATAATGAACGGAGTTTTTAATTAAGGAACAGTATTATGCGTAAGTTAGTTTTTACCGCTATGGCCGCCGCACTTAGTTTTAATGTGTTAGCACAAGCAACACCAGATGCGCCGCATATTTATATCCAAGGTAATGCAACGGTTAAAGCAATCCCTGATAACGTTAAGTTGACTGTAGGTATTGTTGAAGTAGATAAAGATTTAATTGCCGCTAAAAACAAAGCTGATGCAACCATGGCCAAAGCCATTAAGCTTGCTAAAAGCCAAGGCGTAGAAGAAAAGGGCGTTTATGCGTCTAATATCTCAATTCAACGCCAAACAGAATACAACCGTGAAACAGGCAAACAGGAATTTATAGGGTACAGAGTATCGCGTAGTCTGTCTGTTACTCTAACAGATATTAAAAAGTACCCAGTTATGCTTCAGCAACTAGTGAATGCGGGTATCAACGAAATTAATCAAACGCAATTTGTATCGAGTCGCTATGAAGAGCTACAAAAGCAAGCGCAAAAGCTAGCCATTAAAGATGCGCGTGCTGCTGCGAAAGAGTTTGCCAGTGATTATGGGGTTGAACTCAAAGGCCTTTATACTGCATCAAGCAGCCCACTCGATACAGGAAGCCAACCTTACATGCGCGCTAGCAAAATGGTAATGGCAGATGCTGCACCAGAAAACTATGTACCTGATGCATACAATGGTGGTGAGCTTACTATTAGCGCAAGCAGTTATGCAGTTTATTTTATCGAAAATTAGTCTATTGATTGTTGCTGGTAAAGCGCGCCAGCAACTTTTCACCCTGTTGCTCTGAAATACGGGCAATCGCTTTTAGCATATTAGTAATTTGTTCACGGTCGTACTCATTACTAATATGCGTATCTATATCTTCAATAATCGCCCCTAAGTAAATAAACAAACTCTTAGTCGCTTTTTCGTTATCAGATGCTCTAAACAATATGTTTTTAAACGCCTCAAGTACGTTAACCATTACATAGGCGTCATTTTTTGCATAATTGCGAATAGGTGTGAAGTTATCATGCAGCAGCTCATCGAATGATGTTTCATGTAAAAACAACTTAGGATGGTTATCATCGCATTGTTTAAGCGAATAATTCACATCATAAATGTCTAATCGCAAAATGAGTAAAATACTCAGCATATCAATAGCTTTTACTGCAGTACCTGGATCATTAATGCCCGGACTCATTGCCTTAACAGCAATCTCAGATATTTGCGTCATTCCATATCGGTAATGATCGCTAACATATTCTTCAATGTAAAAAATAAAGCATGCAAGTAGCTCATCAATGAGCTCTGGTTTGTCAGTTAAATCAGTATCGCACTTTAAAAATGGGTAACCTTTTACAGTAAAAAAACCTTGTTTAACAGAGATATAAATTTTAATGTCGTGCTCTTTACAGATAGCGCACAATTTATCGCTATGAGCGCCTTTAAAATAACCTTCCGTTTTACTTTTTATGCTGTACCAGTCGTCAAAGGTCGGAAAATCATCAACAGGATGTTCATGCTGCATAGCTTTAATACTGTTAAGTTCACTTTTAGTATTTTTGAATAAGTCATTCAGTACATTATCTACTTGGATAGCTCTGGATATAGAGTGAATAAAATAAACAAAGAAACCCAGTGAAATTAAGCCAAGTACCAGTGATATAAATATACCCAGTGAAGGGATGCCCATATTACCATTTCCTATGGTACGAATATTGATGAGCATTAGAATGGTGTAAATTATACTGCCTAAATAAAAGCCTAAAACTAGTTGATGAGATTTACGAGTTATAAGTCCGGGTAATACTCGAGGAGAAAGGCTGGCGCTGGCGCTATTTAAAACTACCATAACCATAGAGAAGCTAAATACAGTTAACGAAATAATGCTTCCGGCTAAAGTACTGAGGATGGTACGTGCATTTTCTTCACTGTCTACTAGCAATACACTTAAGACTTTCTTAACACTCATTGCTGGATCAGAATACTCAACAGCTGTTGTAATTAAAGCAAAAGTCAAAAATACAACAGACAGCATAGACGGATAAAATCCTATGCTGCTGATCATTTCACGGTAATTATCGGCTATTTTTCTTGGCGTAATCATGCACTTCCTTAAGAACTGTTAGACTTTAATTAGGATTTTGAGCTAACCTAGCAAATTATATGTCAGCCTAGCAATAAACAGTGCTAGGCGTCTAACTTTAAATAATAAATGGAATAAATTGTGATAGTTTCAACTTTTGCTGCTATTTTGGCTATTTTGTATATTCAACTTAGCTTTCGCGTTATTAAAATCCGTAAAGCTAAGCGTATTTCTTTAGGAGACGGTGGTGATGCAAGTTTACAAGCCGCGATCCGCACCCATGCTAATTTTATAGAATATGTGCCATTTTCTTTAATTCTGCTATTTTTATTAGAGTATCAAGGGTTACCCAGCCATTTTACTTATATTTTAGGTGCGATGTTATTAGTAGGTCGTTTTTGTCATAGTTATGCATTAGCAGATGAAAAAATGCAGCTACGCGTCGTTGGCATGGTTTTAACGTTTTTAATGATCTTCATAAGTTCGGTTATGTTATTAATAACACAGGTTTTTTAATATGATAAGAGTTGTATTTACGATTGCATTCGTATTTGTTTCGAATCAAGTTGCCGGCAGTACAGAAGATACAGCTCATGTCAAAAAATCAACTATTCCACCAAAAGTTTTAAATATAATTTATCCTAAAACCTTGCCCAGTTTAGTTGAAGAAGTTTATTACCCACTTATTTTGTTGGATACAGCACTAAAACGCAGTGGCTACAAATACAAATTAACTGCTGCACCAAAGTTATTAGGTCAAAATAGGGTATTAAAAGAAATTGAACATGGCGGTGATATCGATGTCACCTGGACTATGACTAACAAAGTAAGAGAAGACAAGTTACTGCCGGTTCGTGTTCCTATATTTAAAGGCTTGTTTGGTTGGCGTTTAATGTTCACAACAGAGCCGAAACTACCTTATTTAAGCCGACTAAAAACCCTCGACGATTTAAAGAAAGTTTACTTTGTACAAGGACAAGATTGGCCCGATACCCAAATATTGCGTGACAATGGCTTGGTTATATCAACGTCAGGAAACTTTGATTCGTTGTTTGTTATGCTCGACAGAGGCCGGGGCGACTTATTCCCACGCTCTGTGCTTGAAATTGAAGATGAACTAGCAGTTTTTAAGCAACAAATGCCTCTGGTTGTATTGCCTCATTTAATGTTGAAATACACCAGCCCAATCTATTTCTTCTTCAACAAAGACAACACCGCAGTTGCAAAAGCAGTCAATAAAGGCTTACGCATAATGATAGAAAGCGGTGAGTTCGATGAAATCTTTTTTAAATACAATGGTAAATTAATAGAAAACGCCCATATTCATGACAAGATTATTGTAGAATTAGAAAACAAAGAACTACCACCGCTAACCCCAGTAGGCGATAAGTCCTTATGGTTACCGATCCAAAAAGTTAAATGAACAACAAAATATTTATTATTGGCCTACCTCGCACAGGCACTACCAGTCTGTGCCATAGTTTTTTACAATTGGGCTATAAAACGGCCCACACAGCGTATACCGAAACAGCCTTAAAAGAAGCAGACGTTATTGCTGATACTCCTGTTTTTAGCGAATTCCCGTTATTAGATGCGCACTTTGCTAATAGCCGCTTTATTAACCTTGAACGAGACTTGTCTAGATGGGTACCTTCGATCCGTCAACTGCTGGCCCGAATGCACACCAATTTAATGCGAAGTGACGGAGGCTTTAACACGCATTTAAAGCGTTGCTACTTTGAGACATTTGGTAAATATTCGTTAGGAGATATTCAGTCTGATGAGTATTTGATTAACTGCTATGAGCAACATCAACAACGTGTCTCTAATTTCTTTAAAGACAAAAAAGCCAACCTATTAACGTTAAATGTTGCACAGCCACACAGCGCTAAAGCGTTACAGACATTTTTAGGTACAGATGCAGATATACAGTTCGAGCAGCTAAATATGGGTGGTAAAGTAACGGCTTGGAATGATATTAAACACCCCGATAAAATTGCCTCCACCAGAAACGGCAAAATTGATAAGTCACTTGGTTACAATCACAAGATTTTATAACAGAAATACGCTAAAATCGCCGCCATTGTTAGTTAAGTAGTTCGTCATCATGTTTGAATTAAAATATCACACTCCATTTGAGTGGACAGAAGGTGTCTTGGCTGATTTTGATACCTTTTTACAAGATCATGCCGCTGCTGAGAAGAAAGCCTCAGGTATGGCAATGTCAATGCTATCGCATTATCCTGACCGTCGTAAGCTTGTAAAAGCAATGACAGACTTAGCTCTTGAAGAAATGATACATTTTAAACAAGTACTTAAGTTATTAATGGAACGTGATGTTTCACTTGGTAATGACCAAAAAGATCCTTATATCAAACAAATTCGTGCGGTATTCAGAAACGGTCGTGATGAGTTTTTAATGGACCGCTTACTCGTTGCAGGTGTAATTGAAGCTCGAGGCCATGAACGCTTTTCATTGGTCGCTGAAGCATTGCCACCGGGCAAAGAAAAAGAGTTTTATGTTGCAATTGCAAAGTCTGAAGAAAAGCACAAAAACCTATTTGTAGAGTTAGCGTACGAGTATTTTGATAAACATGAAGTGGATGCCCGATTAGAAGAAATTCTTGTGGCCGAAGCTGAAATTTGTAAAAAAATTCCGTTTACCGCGGCACTACATTAATTTAAATACTTATGTATTAGGTTGTAAAACCTAATACATAAAATAGGTACTTATAAAACAATAATTAAGTATTTTGTAAATACTTACAACCA
The DNA here is from genome assembly GCF_947311895.1 of Pseudoalteromonas sp. PAR1. Classification (NCBI taxonomy): domain Bacteria; kingdom Pseudomonadati; phylum Pseudomonadota; class Gammaproteobacteria; order Alteromonadales; family Pseudoalteromonadaceae; genus Pseudoalteromonas; species Pseudoalteromonas sp. PAR1. The sequence continues at coordinate 60,782 of NZ_CAMZMY010000010.1, forward strand.
GCCAAATTGATTAAATAAACGGTAAATCATTCATATTATCTCCTATAGTTATAATAGAGCTTTTAACAGGGATAGAAGTATGAAATGGATGATGACTCTTACAACCCTTTCATTAATTGGGATTGTTTTTACAGGTAACTCGATTTATACAGAGCTAAAACTATATAAATCGAATAAAAAACCGACAGAAATCAGTGCTAGTATGTATCGTTCGCTAATTTGGCACAGTGATGTATATAAAGATAATGTGTTTTTATATACCGCTGAACAATATTTTAGTGATGGTATCATCGACACCAGTGAATATATTAAATTAAACCGCTTAGCAAAAGAAACCTCAGGGCCACTTATATTTATTCAGCAAGATAATGAGCAATTATGGCATGCTCGTTTGGCCTATAAACAATATCTTGAAGTACATGCATTAACACAGGTTGCATCCTTAGACTGAATTTAGCTGCATAAATGCTTTAATGAGTGGTTTAAGTTCAACAATGGTAGGCTTGCCACTCAAATAATGAGTATCTATATGATAAGTGTTGCCAAGCCAATAAGGTTCAGCAGTGGTGTTGTGGCCATGCACAGAAAAGTCTATGCTGGCATTTATCTTTGTTATCGTTTGTTTCACAATAGTGCGATCCCACAACAACGATGCCGCGGCATATGGTTTATGCTCACTAGGAGCTTGCCAATTCCAATCTGCAGATACTGTGTGCGACAAGCCTATTTGCATACCAGCATAGTCAAGCAAATAAGAAAGAGGGCACTGTAAAAGCTGCTCAGTTATTGCTTTTAATTCATCATCGGTTGCTTGAGTATGCCAACGTCCACCATTTTCAACCCATAGAGAATAGTAGCTATGATCATCGGCAAGTAGCGATTCAAGCATCATGTGCTCATGATTACCCAGTGTCATATAAACACCCAGCTCTTTAAAACGTGATAACAACGCAAAATTGTCGTTGCCTCTATCTATTGCATCACCAAGTGAAAATAAAACATCGTTGCTTTCATCAAAATCGACAGCGACTAAAGCTTGCTCAAACTTAGCTAAATTAGCATCGAGATCGCTGATAATAAATACACGTTTATTTTCGTTTATCTTAAGTTTCATTTGCGTTGGGTTATTGGCTATCGCTTGACAGTTAACGTGCTTCAAAATCCTTTCCTTTAATGCAATATCAATCAAACCCTAACATAAATTGTTGCCAATTTAATACTAACTGGCTAGTATAAAGGGCATATTTTTAGGAGTAATAGCCAACATGAACAACTAAACCTGTTATCCATTTTTACATTTTTCTTTGGAACAACAGGGCTAGTAGGCGTTGCTCACTCTTGTCAGTAGTATAAATCAATTACCATTTTGGTGGTCATACGCTTAGTTCAATTCGCTTTATAATTAAACGAATTGTATCACTGTCCCTGTATAACAGGAGGCAGTATGCCAAAATTACAAGCAGCCAACTTATCATATCAACACGCCAATGGCGGCCAAGTTCTGAATAATATTTCAGTGTCATTAAATGCTAAAACAACAGCTTTAGTAGGGCGAAATGGTGTAGGGAAGTCAGTATTAGCATCGCTACTTTGTAATCGCCTTATTCCGTCGTCGGGTAATGTTGTTTGCAATGGTCAACTTGGTTTTTATGAGCAACTAGTTGATAGCCACACATTAAAAAATAAAACGATTATAGACGTACTAGGGCTTAACCACTATTTCAAAGCATTACAGCAAATAAATAACGGTCATTTTACAGAGCACGAACTTAACTTACTTGATGGGTTTTGGGATCTGCCCGAGCGATTTTATGCTGAGTTAACTCGTTTAGGTATTTATGGTATTAATGCGAACAGCTGTGCAACAGCGTTAAGTGGCGGTCAACTAAGCCAACTCAGATTATGGGCGCTATTTACCATACACCACGACATTATAATCCTTGATGAACCTTCTAATCATTTAGATAAACAAGGTAAAAGCTGGCTTTTAAATCACATAGAACAATTCACTGGGCAGCTACTTTTAATAAGTCATGACCGTGAAATACTGCAAGTAGCCGATGAAATATGGGAACTCACATCTATGGGGTTATCAGTGTTTGGCACCGGTTTTAGTGATTACGTAACCCAAAAAAACTACCAGCTAGCAGCGCTTGAAAATAAACTATCTCATACTACTAAAGAGCAAAATAAACTGCTATTAGAGCAGCAGCGCAGCAAACAAAAAGCAGCAAAAAGAGCCGCTAAAGGTGTAGTAACAAGAAAATCTGGTAGCCAAGCTAAAGTGCTTATGGATGCTAAAAAAGATAAAGCGAGCGCTAATTTATCTTCGCAAAATAAAAATACCGCAAAGCGAGAAGAGCTACTTAATAGTAATAAGAAGCAGATACTTAACCAGCTCGAACAAGTAAAACAACAGCAGTTTTACTTTAATAATACTGACACTAAACAACGCAACGCACTAAATCTTGAAAACGTAATTTTACAATATGGGTCGCAAACCCCCATTAACCTACAGATATTCAATAATGAAAAAATACACTTAATTGGTGCAAATGGCGCAGGAAAATCGACGCTACTAAAAACCTTAACAGGTGAGTTAAAAGTGAGAGCAGGGCACATACATAGGAATAGCCCGTTGTTGTATTTAGATCAGTACTTTTCCTTAATTAAGGCAGACCTAACTTTGCTTGATAACTTAAAATACTACTGTAAGACCCTTGATGAAAGCACCGCACGTACATTATTAGCAAGCTTAGGCTTTAGAAAACATGACGTATTCAAGCAAGCGACACATTTAAGTGGCGGTGAAAAAATGAAGCTCGCCATGTGTATCGTCAGTAATATTGAAAGCACCGCATTTTTGTTATTGGATGAGCCAGATAATCATCTAGACCTTGAATCAAAACAGCTCTTGGCTCAATCATTACAAAACTTTAAAGGCGGATTTATCCTAGTAAGTCATGATAATTACTTTGTAGAAAGTATCGGCTGTAATAAGCAAATTGTTCTTTAAAATAGTCATTTAAAAATATGCGTATTAGGGTGGTTGTAGGTAGATTACAATTAATGACAATGAAATTTACAGCCACTAACCGTATTTTTATTGCTTCGGCTTTTACCCTTGGTTTACAAATTACTAAGAAGTCGCCGTTACATCATCCACTTCAACCCTCGATTTTATCATCATCCCAGTATGGGCTACCCTATATGGCGTTGGATTTGTGGTGCTGCATGAAATAGCACTAGGCGTTGCTAGGGTGTTTGATTGGGGGAAGTGAATTTCCGAAATGGTTTCTTCATTTAACCACTCTGATTCGTATTCGGGCACAACTTTATCTTTTGCTTCACTACCAAAGCGGTCAGTTATGAAGTTGCGCAAATTGCTCATAAGGCGTGTGAGGGTGTTTGATGTGCGTTGCGATATACTGTCCATATCACCTGCAGCAAATTCAAAGGTAAGGTCGGCATTCTCATCCTGGTTAAATTGCCAGGCTAAATCGTCAACAGCAGGGGGCTTGCCACCTAAGTAACCAATGTGGGCAAGTTTGTAGCCATTTTCGACTTTTTCTAATTTAACTGAACGGTTAGGGTAGCGCTTGTCTTCAACAGCTTGTGCAAACTCACTGCTGACTTCATCGGCTTTTGCGAAAAGTACGCCGTCTTCGGCTTTTAATTCACTGGCCCAGCCCCAAGCGGGTGATTCCATGGTTGGGTGGCCAATAACGAGCGGGGCGGTTTTAGGCTTAAAGTTAGCAACAACGCTATTTAAATCGGCTTCACTAAATTCGCGAGTAACGCCTTTGCTGTCTGTTTGAGTGCCTGCTTTAAAAACTTCAAACCAGTTGAATTGAGTATTGGTAGTTGCTTTGTGTGCCATGCTCTAAGTGCCAAAAACGAGTAATTGGCACTTAGTTTATGAATTGGTGTGTGTGGGTGCTGCTGGAAAAGAGTTTACATTTATACCTGGCTGAATGGCGCTGGTACACCGAATTGAATTAGCAAACTACAAACAACCGCAAAAAAGAACATGATGATTGGAAGGATACTATCTTGAAAGTGTTCACTTTTCAAAAAGAATAAAATGGCTAAAACGGGCGTTTTAATAAAAAATAAGACTTTATATAAACAGTAGTTGGGTACTGGGATGTATCCACCAAAGACATCATTGTTTTGATTACTGGTGGTTTTTGGGTAAATTACCTTATAATAAATTTGGGGGTAAAAATAATTCCTATTGCTTACTCGCATGATTGAATGAATCTCTATCTCATATGAGCCAATTTCTATTTCTTCATTTAATTTTTGAATTGCTTCTAATCTTCTTTCTTCAAAGTTCTCCTTCTTATTCAGGATGTAATCTTTTTTTGCGATATTACTAAATAATTCTTTGTAATACTTTACGTCACTTACTGAACATTTATCACAAATATACCCTTTGAGACCTGGCAAAATAGTATGCCTGCGATTTACTAAAAACCCCCAAAGCACATACACCAGAACACTATATGCAACCCAAGGTAACATGCCAGGGTTCGTTATTTGATAATTTATGAAGGCTAACTTTATTTCTTCATTTGAAGGTTGTAGCCCGAGTACCCAGTATAAAATAAATAGTGTTGAAACAAATTTTAAGTTTCTTGCGTAGTGGTTGGGTTCATTAATCGTCAAAGGAAGTCCTTATCTAGTCTAAAAGCTTTAAATTCTATGCTTTTAATACTATATTCAAAAAGCTAACAACAACCAAGGATCGGTTATGAAAATAAATATCCCTCGTAAAGTGCTATACGGAATGCTCGCACCATTCATACTTTTTTCATTGGATTATATACTTACGTCCACTTCACCAGTAACAGCAAGTATTACTCAACGAACCCTGATGAAGCCTTGGGTGAGTTTAACGTCGCGCTTGCAAAGTACCTTAATGACAATCCAAGTTCTCAGTACGTTAGTTTGCTTCGTGAAGCATACAAAGATGAAATGATAGATGATGATGAATTTATGGCTTTGGCCACAATCCAAATCGAACATATTAATTTCATTACCATTAGTTACGAACAGCAAATCGTGTTTGATGACGCCAAAGAACAATTCGTTGAATCATTGGAAAAGTATCAGAATGAGAATCCAACACTTTAAATTAGGTTCAAACCATGTTTAAAACACGTTTAAATTCGACTGTAAGCGTTTAAACAGATTGTAGCTATTCAACTACTAGTGACAAACCTTTAAAAAGCCTTAAATTCAATTGAGAGAGATATGAGTTCTTATATAGATAAATTAGCAGGACTATGTGAAAACAACAAAAAACTTAAAGTTTGCCAAGTTCAAAAAATAATTGAGTTGCATCCGTTTTTTAATGGCCAATCAATGAGTATAAGATTTATTAATAGCCCTAACTCAGCATTTAAACTTTCTTCTATGGAATTGAGTGACTCATTCTTGAAGAACTATTCAGCTAAAGGCTTTGATTTTGCCATCGATTTACTTAAATCTATATTAGACATTAAAGAGGTAAACTTTAAACAAATAGCCGTCATATGTGGTGTGGAGGTAAGTGATGAGATCGTTATTAACGATAAGCTTTCTTTAAAGCCATTTATTGAACTTACAAAAGCAGGTGGAATTAAACATTTGATGAATGAGATAAACTCAGCAAGAGAAAATCCACATCCCATAATCGGGGTTTCTCCCTATAAGTTAGATGACCATAAATTTCCTTTTCTGAAAAGGTCTGCTTTGGTGTATGAATACGGAGATTTTGATACCAACCGTGAGAATACCAAAGAAAATATCTTAGAAGTCTCAAATATTGAAAGACATTTAGAAGAAATTATATATTTTTTACCCGTTATTGTACCAGGCTGTTGTCCATTCATAGAGGTGATGGACCTTGTGGTGGAACATCCAGGGTTAAACCAATTACATTCTGGGTTCGGAACTTCGATTAAGTCTTCCCCTATAATCCCAACAGAACAATCTACTACAACAATTACCTCAGATAGTTTTGACCTACCGCTACTGTTAAATTTCATGGCTCTTCAAGGAAGGTTAAAGGATAAATTAAATTTAGCTTTAAAACACTATGTAGAGTCTCTTTGGGTTTTCGATTCAGACCGACAGGTTTTAGGCTGTGCAATTGCTTTAGAATGCATGTTACTAAATAGAAATACCGAACGTAAAACAAGGACTCTTTCAAATAAAGCTGCAAATTTACTTGCAACATCTAGGCGGAAGAAAAAATACTATAGGGAATTATTTAAAGGATTTTATAACTTGAGATCAGAAATTGTACATGCTGGAAAGGCTAATTACAGCAGGGAAATAACTTTAAATACTTCTAAAGTTATCAGCGGAATTGACTCGTTGACAGAAGTTAAAAGCTTAATACCTTTGATTATTAAGGCTTTAATTTACCGAAATCAAAGCAAAAGCTGAAATAGCTTTTTACTGTTGTCTGACTGTATTGTTTGCTTTTCTTTTAGCTATTAAAGCAGGCACGTTAGCGCGGGCTTTCATTAACTTAGTTAGCTCGCTTTTGAAATCACTAATATCCAAACCATATTGCTTAGCATCTTTAAGGTTTTTCTTTGCTATGGCTATTTTATCATCTAATTTTGCTTCTATTCTTAATTGTTCGGCACTCTTAACTTTTTTCTTCGCTAGCCACCAATCAATCCCAAAAACAATTAAATTACATATAAAGGGTGAACTTGTGGAATATGCTAGTTTGGCAGAATCGTCAAATACATGTGCTTGAATCATTGCTATAGCGACCATATTCAATCCAGTCGCACAACTAATGAGCATCGGGTTATTAAAAAACTTACTCATTAGTTTTACCTTCAACATTCAGAAGAGCGTTTACAAGTTCTTCATCGTTTTCTAAATTTATGCGCTTAAAAGTTATATGGTCGCCATCAATTATTTCTACATCAATGAACTTTGGAGGAAAGAATTTTGCGGTAATGATTTTTGCAACTGTAGGTATTACAGACACCCAAATGTATGGCAAACATAAAATAATGCCTACCATAATTATTAATTGAATGTATGCTTCAGTCTCACTCATTATCTGGTACTAATTTATTTACTTTTGCTACTCTATGCCTTTCAACTTTTATTACCTCACGGGTAATTGAAGGAGAAGTGCCAGTTTTAAACTTTGTTGTTGTTTTTAATTTTACAACGAACAAATCACCTTTGGAAACACGTTTATTTTCTTCAATTAGACTTAAAAAAGATTCATCTTTCATTTTAACGCTAATAACTTCACCGGAGGTTAATTCTGCTGTCCACCCAGTAGAACCACTAAAATTAACTTTAACAAAACGAACTTCTTTACTTTCTGTTTCTTCTTTAATTTCTTCTATAATTTCTCTTGAAGGAGTCTTAAAATCCTTAACTTGCTCTTCTTCATATAATGACACCTCATCATCCTTTTCATCTCTGATGACAAGCTTTGCATTAGAAGCTCCATCTAGAGGCGCTTTGATAACTTTTTCTAAGTCTTTTCTAAATGTTCTATCAACTATAAGTCTTGCAACATTACTATCGGCCTCAACTTCAGATCCATCTTTTAAAATTATTTTAGATGTTCCATTTCCTAAGTCTATACGTGAAGCAACAGGTCTTGACTGAATCTCCCCAAGTACTTCCAAAAGTGTTTTAACTCCTAATGGTGCTGCAGAAAAGCCTAATAAACTGAGAGGGTTTATACCGGTACTATTTAGCCAGGTCACAAATTCAATCACAAATGAACCTTGATTATTCGCTCGAACATCAAGATCAATACTTGAATCATCACCATTTATAACTTTATCAGCATGCTTTAAAACACTAGCTGTATTAACTATTGCATTCCCTAAAAGCTCAGCATCAATAGTATGGTCTTTAGTTTCACTTGTATCATAGGATATTTTGAAAACTTGTTTGATTTTATCGTTCATATTATTTCTTATTTTTTTATAGAGGGAGGAGAGTACTTCTTAAATCTTAGTTTAGGAGTAAAAAGCTTAGATGAGTTTTGAAGTATTATTGAAAAGTGCAGTTTCATATAACATTAGATCCATCTAAATTGATTTTTATATTTTAAACACAATAGCATGTAAACGACTAGATATTTAATTTAAAAAGCTACATTCCTTTCATTGCATTTAAAAATGAACTGAATGAATCCTCAAGTATTGCTGAGTTTAAATTTTCTGACTCAGTAAGTTCCGTTTCATCAATCTCAAGACCTAATTCTTTTCTGACTGAGATAATATATGGCGTTGTTAGATACGAAATTTGGTTGTGCTTTTCCATACATAAATTTACAAAGCTCAGAAAGTCTTTTTTTTCTGATGCCTTTAATCGATCTAACTCTAAAATCTCAGAATTGTTTAATTCTTCTTTAGCCTCTAAATAGTTAATGCGATCATTGCAAATAATTAAAGGGGTCCTGTGCTGTTGTAATTCCAATGAAGCAGAATTAAAAGCTGTCATTAATTCAACAGTAGCTTTACAGGTTTCAACTGAACCAACGACCTTAACTTTGGAGATTTTTTTTGCTTCGCTTTCAATTATTGATGTAAATTTACTTTCAGTTAAAGAAAATTTGGATAAGCCAGCCAGACTATTTGTTATTACAGTGAATGACTCCATTGCATCTGTGTAAATTTTAATTTTTAAATCAAGATGTTTATCTACAGTTGAAACAAAAAGTTGATTTTCTTTTCTAATTTCTTCAAGCTTCTTGGCATGTTCTGCTTTTAACTCCTCTAATACGTGAGCATTATCAGACTTGATTTTTTCAACTATAGATGTGATTTTATCAATATCTTCTATAGTTGCTAGATTCTTACTTTTTTGATCTATATATCCAGTAAAAAACCTTTTACCAAAAAATAATATAGGACCAACTATTACGATAGAGTACGCACTAAGTTTTAAGATCTCAGTTAGAAACTGCATCCATGTCATTTATACTTTTTCCTTTGCAAAACTACCTCTACACGGCCAAGAACTGTGAAGCGGCCTGATTCGATATCGTCTATCTAAACAAGGAAACTTGAATAGACTACGTTGTCGCTGTTGACTTTGAGATATTACACTAAAGATTAATGTTTATTCAATCGGGCTGAGATAAAGGGCGCATTAGTTTATTTCTCTTAATATCCTAAGGTAAGGGTAGGGCATGAGCGCCGATGCAAATTCTATAGACTTATTTTTCATTGTTATTGTTCAAATAGGTGGCGAGTTCGCCACCGTTGTAGCGGTGAAAACAGACATTACTTGGATAAAGCGTGTAATTGAAAAACAAAACGAAACTACAGGATAAAAGTTTATAAACAGATAATTTAAGTAGACTTTGATCTGGAAATAACATTAAGTTAAATTGACAGTTAAGTATACGGAAAAAGAGTACACTAAGGATAGTTTTGAATAAATTCATAATTTTTCTCTTTTTATTGCCCCTCGCTATTATCTCTTTTGGTGCTTCAGCAAACGCAGGACTACCTATGATTATGCTTACAGTGCCTGTGTATTCGATCTCTTTGTTACCAATAATTGCTATTGAAGCAATATACCTTCGAAAGAGCCTAGATTTAACCAAAGCACTATCGGTGAAAATGGCATTTGTTTCAAATTTAGTATCTACGATTATAGGGGTTCCTTTAACTTGGGTAACTCTTGTTTTAATACAAGTGCTGACGGGCGGTGGCGCAGCGTATGGTGTGGATACATTTGTCGGTAAAATGTTAGCAGTTACGTGGCAAGCACCTTGGTTAATCCCTTATGAATCAGACTTACATTGGATGATTTTATTTGCGGGGTTATTCCTACTTATTCCATTTTATTTTGTATCATGGTGGTCTGAATTTTTAGTTTCAAAGAAAATTCTTGCAGATACAGCGCTTAGTAGTAATAACATTAAGATAAAAGTAAGGAATGCAAACCTAATCACATATAGTTTGTTGGCGTTTTGGCCAATTGGTTGGTACGTAGTTGGCTACGTATTAAAGTAACTAACAATTTATGAAAGTCTAAAATTAATAAATCATTTTTTATATTCAGAAGTAGCAAATTCTTACAGAGCAAGTTGATCACTCATTTTGATTAAGTCATTACCAATGATATTCAGCATCTAGCTCACATAAACCAAATCGTACAGCTATCCAATTTGATCTTGCAGGGCATCTATGTGGCTTTCGTAATTACGAACAGTTTGTTGTAGAAATAAATCATAGTTAATGAACTTAAAGCCATAACGGTTACAGGCAGTGAAACCAAAATTGCTTTTATATTTTTGGGAAGCCGTACAAGAAAGGCATTTCAAATCTAGGTTTGTAAAAAGTCATCGTTGTGGACTTATTGGAATGAAGTAAGTTTGGTGAAAACTTACAAAGTAAAAATGAGCATTCATAAAAAGCTATAACTTCGTGAAAACCTATATTAAGCAAAAAAGGGGCTAAAAAACCTTAAAATCTAACGACTGACAAAAGACTCATAACTTGAGATCAGACAGCCTTGAGATTAAAGGGCTGGGACAGTTAAGGCGAGATCCAAAAATCCCATTTGGGACACTTAAGCTGAGTCTCTTGGGGTCTTGCGACTCATAAAGTGAGATTTATTTCTTAACCAACTGTTTTTATTTAATTTATCTAATAACAATCTACGGCAAGAATGTTAGAATTGCAACATGCAAAGGGATAAATTGTGATACTGGTTTGGAGTCTGGGCGATTATTATTATTTTTAGCCCACTTATATATAGAGAGTTTTAGGCTGAGTGGATTTGTTGAAATGGCCAGTTGTTCAACCTTTTAGTTTTAAAGGTTCTAATTGGCTGGATAATTTTCCCTTCCTTTATATAGGTAACCACTTGGGTCTTACATTGATAGAAAGAATCACCAACAATTGGATCGATATTATTTTTTGACATTTCGGCTTTAAGCTTATCAAAGTCAATATTTCTAACTAAACAGTATCGCTTTAGATTGAATACCTTGTTTTCAATATTTTCTAAATCGCGGATTCGAAAATAAGTAGCTCCTTGCTGCCAAGGTAGTGAATAGGCCAATTCTTGCTGCCAAAGTGCCTTGAGGTCTTTTTGAGTAAAGCCAAATAAAGCAACTGCTTCGACGTCAGTTATCTTTTCGTCAAGTCTTCCTTTATATTTAGAAAGGATTGTATTTAAAAACTGTCTTGTATCGTTAACTTTCAGCCTTTTGAAAAAACCATCTGTAGATTTCGACTGAGTAAATATTTGAGGTGTCTTGCATACCATTTCGAATACGTCTGCCAAATCACAGTAAAACAATTTCAAAAAATCGTTACTCAAGAGATTATGATCAAAGATTTCATTTTCTTGAAAATCAACCTTTAAGAAGATTGTGCTTAGCTCTCTAATGTCTATTTGAGCTGTTAGACCAGCTTTAGCTGCTCTTAGAGTTTTCACAAACCCATTTAAAATAATCGAATTTGCTTCATTTACGTTACAAGACAAAATATCAGCTAATGTATCCACAGAACATTTACACTGTGCAAGTTCATCTTGTTCCTTGTCACTTAACCCCTTAGTTTTCCAACTTGGCTTAATGCCGAAGTTCTTGGGGCTGAAAGAAGATAATTCCTCTGCTACAGAAAAGCATTCGTTTATGTTAGTTTTCGCCAGTACTTGTTCAAGGATGGGCCATTCCATCTTTGTATCTCTGAACAGGAACCTTGGCCCTGCATATATAGAACGATAATCAGTAAATTGGCTATTTGCTCGTATATTTGCTAACCAGTTCTGTATGTTTCTTACATTTGTGAGTAATGAGAATGCTGACTCAAAAATGTGGTCCCATGTCTTGATGGCATTACGGTTAACGCGTTCCGGTACAATATCAAAAGGTCTTAGAACGAAACCAACAGCAAGTGAAAGGTCATCTAAAAAGAGTGGCAACATCGCCTTATCAAGATTTTCCATAAACGTTATGTACGCTGAAGTTTCGGAATATTGCGTTTGAAGTTTGTTACCACAATGACTGCACAATCCTTTCAGTAGTGCATTATCCCATTTCAACTCTTCACCGCAATGGTTGCAGGTTTGCACTGTTTTACACTGGTGAACACTACAATATGTAGTTGTTAGATAACGACTGTCAAAATTTACATGTCCGTCATCAAGGCAGGTCGGGCAAATGTTCACACCAGTATAAATTAAGGATGTTAAGTAACGGCTTTTATCATACTCAAAGCCTTCTAACTCTTTGGTATTGGTTTCAATACCAGTCGTTTCTTTAATGATTTGATTATAACTTTCGAGGTTGCCATCTAACTTATTAGGAAATCTAAATCCATTCGCACTCACCATATCCTTTAAATCAGCGTAGCCATGCAAACTAGCCACTTTAAGAAGGTAATATGCAGGATGTATTGTTGGACTAAAATCTAATCTAAGTGGCAGCATTACGCAGTCTCCTTCATTTTAGCCTTAGCTTTGCTTAAGGCATTTAGACGAGCGCGTTTAGAAAACTTATTAATCGCTGTAATTCGTTTATTTAAATCAACTTCACTACATGTAAATGGGTTAATGCCGCTTTTATCCCATCCCCCCGTAGCTATAGCATCATGAGCTTTACCAAGTACAGAAAAGTCAATTTGTTGCCCTTCACCGGCTAGCTCAATAGCCCATTGTAAAACCAATGCCATTCTGCCAATAACACCTTCGCTAGATGCCCACATCGCAGCTTGAAATTTTGCTGAGGTCATTTTGATGATCGATATCCCATATTGGCGGTGCAACTTGTCGAATATCATCGTATAACCTTGCATCACGGCAGCCATTGTATCTTTGTCGGACAATTCAATTGTATTGAATTCAATCGGGGGCAATGTTCTGTTAAATAGTTGCTCTTCTTCTAGTTGCATTTCAGAAGCTCTAGAAAAATTGTTTTCAATTAACTTAGAAATAGATGAGATCCCGCACAACAAAATCGGAACATGGCTCTCGTCCACTATATTTTTGATAGTATCTGCCAATTTTTGGGTAGTTTTCGAATTTGTTTTATTTGGCAGTGCATGTTGAGTTTCGTCAATAATGAGTAACTCAATACCAATATTTTTCAATACTTCAATAACTTGATTCTCAAGCTGCGGCTGTTTTGTTCCTGCTTTTGGCTTTATTCCAAGTTGAAGTAATATCGCTTCACAAAAGTCTTTAGGGGTTACTCCAGAAGAGAGTCTTACAAGAACAATATCTTTTATACCGCTATGCTGATCAATGACGTCTGCATGCTTTTTAATGAAATTTTTTAGAAAGTTTGATTTGCCTGTATGAGAACTACCGTACAAAGCACGAACTTTAGCTTCATCATTACTGATCTTAATAAGGTCGATAACTTTTTGTTCCGCGTCTTTATGCAAAATCATATCAAATCGCATTTTTTTGAATTCTAAAGCCGCTTCTTTTAACTTAAATTTCTGTTTTTTAATCATCTATAGATACTCCTAAGTATTTGTTTTCAGCATCGTTAAAATGCTCGTTAGCATGTTCATCACTTAACTCTGATTCTTCCTCATCTAGCTGCTCTTCGGCTTTAACATCAACGCCAGCAGAGTTGATGATTTCATCAATTTCAGAGTTAACTTCGTCTTCTGACAAATCAGAATCTTGGCTATGAGTGATGTCAATGAGGTCGCCTTGCTTTGGCGTACTGCGATAGCCAGATAAGTTATGGTCTTCAAGAAACGTTGTAGCCCCGTCTAGCACTTCGCAACGGCCTTCAATAACGCTCAATTCATTAAATGACTTACCAAAAGCAGATCGATTAGTATTTGGAATACTAAGTAAAACAATTTCATCAGGGTTCGGGCTTACAACGCTCGGTACAACAACGCTTACTGATGAAGCATCGTTTAGATCAACCAGCAGAGTCAGAGGCATAAAATCTTTTTCAGTTGCAATGCAGTACTCTTCATACATAGCTTTCAACTCTGGCGAATTGAAATACTGATAATCATAGGTAGTGCCGTATTTGATATGGTAAGTAACATCCACTTCCAAACCTTTATATTTGCGCAATTCAGGAATATCAGAAGGCTCTAATACTGGGTAAACCTCAGTTCCTTTTATCCATGCTTCGTTTGGTGTTAATCCGTGCAACCTTGCTAAAGGAGCGTTATGGTAATCTCGAACATAGTTGGCAAATTTTTGATGAAATTGTTCAAACGTATATTTTGCATCTTTTTTGATATTTGCTTCGGAATATCGATTTTTATCATATACACCACAATATCCCTCCAGACCTTGGAAAAACTCTAGTCTGAGTCTGTTCACGAAATTCTCTACAAACCCTTTTGAGCTTGGCTTTCTTACTTCGGTTGTTTCAAATACTCCCTGAATCTTTTGTAATAAGCTTTTTGTCATGGATGAGCGATAGGCCGTACCAGCATCCATGACTGCTAAACGCATACACCCGTGTTGAATATAAGTGGGGTCAGGTTTTCTGTTGATAGCATGATGAATAGAGGCAATTACGTAACTTGACGCTTCCTTATTCTTGCCTACTTGAATTGCATAACCTAATAAACTGGCTGTACCGACATCAAACACAAGCGCCATCGAAACGGTTCCACGATAGTACTTTTTACCGTTAATAAACTTAACAATCCCAACGTTAAAGTGAGCCATATCGAGTTCTACTCGATCTAACGGAATAGTGATACCATATTGCTCTAACTTTTGTTTGTATTTGTTTTTTGCGAATGATTCACCATAGCGCAGGCGGTCATAATCATAAGGACCGAGCGATTTAGCTCTTCGTTGTAAAGTCTTAGCACAAGGGGCATTTCCTTCGTACCCAAGCTCTTCATACTCTTTTTTTAAAAGTTTTTGTGTTGCAGCAAAAGATTTTCCATTTTCTTTTAAATGATGAGCATAAAGGTGTTTCCAAATTAAATCTTCCACATCTTGTGTGAATCCAGTGTCGCGATTTCGTTTGTTATTTAACACTTGTGGTGCTGCACTATAATTATCTCGTTTAAATTTTTTAAAGTCCTTACACACACTTGATCGGGCGTAACCAATGGTGTCGCCAGTTTCACGCTGGATATCTTCAACTAATTTTTCGACATCTTTAGTCGGTTCTTTTTTAGCCAGCATAGCGTAGAAATATTTCTCTCGACGATTGATTTCTAATATTTGCTGATTTGTTGCTCCTCGCATTGACGGAGCTTTTGCAAGTTCCTGAATAATAGTAATTTTCCCTTTTCTGATCTCTTCCAATAAATCTACAAAAGGTCGAATGAAAATGGGTTGACCTTCTCGCTTAATGATTACTTCTTGAGTAGCTTCATTTACAGCTCTGACAACCGCTTTTTTCCCCATGTATTCTAATTTTTTGTCTTGGAGTGAACTAAGTGTGATACCTCTACCCATACGTCACCTCCAATGGCAGGTCCAAAGAAAATGGTTGTTCGAAGTCAATATGAACTTTCTTTTGAGCGATTAGTGCCGGAGCAAAAGCAGGGGATGCATTAAAACGTGAACACATTTCATACAAGTCACCAACACATTTAATATCTGTTAAATGTGTAAAAGCTAAATCCAAGTCATAGCGTGAAAAGTCATATGCTCTGTATTGGTAGAAACGAGCTAAGTTCTCAGCTTTGATCGGTTTATAAAAATCATCTTCAGTGTGAACCGTGAGAGGTCGGTTATATCGATCTAGAAATTGTTCACTCAATAATTGGTGTTTGGTATAGACCGATTCGTTATTGGCAAAGATATTAGGCTTTAGCTCAATGATCTCAATCTTTTCACCTTCAGGCGTTTTGCGCCTTCTAATAATGTCGGGAGTATAGCGAGTGAGCTTTCCTTTGATATTAAAAACAAAGCTTTGCGCCTGACCAGCCCACGCAAACACATCATCATCAAACTCTTGTTGCAGCATGAAACTGGTCTCGAAGCTGCTTTCAGGTCTGAACGTTTTTCTCATTTGAATAGAGTTAAAGTAAGTCGCTTTTTTCTTTCCGTAAAAACGAATTTGTTTAGGAAACACCATGTTGCACCTCCTTAATTTTAAATGCTACATTTCTCAGGGTGTACATACAGTCTTGATCAAATGTTTTGAATTTGTCAAGTTATTTTGCTACATTTCTCAGTATGCAATTTATGGTTGGTGAAAATATGAGAATTGAACAGCTTTCAAAATACGCGGATATTTCTACTGGAAGGTCTTTTCGTGGAGCCATTAAAAAGGCTGCCAACAAGGGCTTTAAGGTGATCCAAATAGGAGATATTGTTTTTGATAAAGGCGAAGCAACCTTAGATTTTGACAAGTTAACAGAAACTGAAATAAATACTTCAAGGAGTATTGAGTGTCTAAACAACGGTGATCTAATCATGGTCGCTAAAGGACGAGAAAAGCATCTTGTATTGCTAAATAATGTGCCTGATAAACTAATATGTACTCAGCATTTTCTAGTTGTTAAACCGAAGGCGGAATTTTCAACGGTAACTAGCTTATTTTTAAAGTCTTATTTAGAAACCGATTTTTCAAAGGATTGGATAGAAGCAAATTCAGGTGGTAACTACCAAAGTACGATTGGTAAAGGGATCTTAGAGAAGCTGCCGCTCCCAGATTTGAAGGACGAAAGTGGTAGTGATTTCATCCAGTACGTATTAAATGTCAATGCTGAATTAGAAAAATATCATCAACTAATAGAAGCAAGAAAAAACCAAGTAGCCGGGTTAATAACTGAGATGGTGAAGCAATGATGACTAACGAATTAGCAGTAAAATTTGTAGAAGCTTATAAAGACAGTGATTTGTTGCCAGCCAATTTAGATGAAAGACTTTCCTTTCTAGCCCTGTTAACCATTGAGTTACTTGCCATCACAGAGCACGGTAAATACCAGAAGTCCTTAACGAACCTTCAAGTTTCTGATGATATAAAATCAATTGACGTAGAAAAGTTTGATTTCACTGAATCTGAACAGTTAGTTGTAAAACAAGCAATAGCACATTTGAATGATGAGAAAATCAATAAGCTCCTGAGTAGATTCAATGAAATACATGAAGCGTTTGACTTAAGTAAGTTGACGCGTACCGACTCAATTACATTATACGAGCAAACTCTCAAATTATTACAAGAACCAAAAGTTTTTGAATTGATCCAAAGTGATGCAAAGGGGTTTGATTTTCAACTGAGACCAGATGATTTCTCTAGATTGATAGCCAGTATCGTCAAAAGTAATGAAAAATTAGCTGTATATGACGCAATGGCATCAACTGGTGAGTTAAGCAATTACCTCGCGCAATTAAACCCGCAATGGCACTTTACCACTGAAAGTTTACTTCAAAACCCTCACTATCTTGTACACAAGTTTGTGCTAGCCGGGAATGACGATTGTGTAGTAAGCCAGAGTTATTCACTCAATAGCACTCCATTTATAAAAGCTTCAACTTTTGACTTAGCGTTTGCGCTGTATGAGCCAACAGCCGTTAGAAAATCAGCAAGTCCCAAAGTCAAAAAGTCTAAAGAAGGCGGGTCGTTGAGTGGCCACTATGACCCAAAAAGAATAGATCTGGATATAATTTCATCTCAATATAACGATCACGCGCTCCTTCAACACCTAATCTGGTCAATTAACGAAACGGGCATTGCAATAGCATTTGTTGGGCGAGGTGCATTGCAGCGCATAGAAGAAGCAAAATCACGTAAATTCCTGATTGAAAATAATTACGTTGATGCAGTTATTCAGCTACCAACGAGCTTAATAAGTGCAAGAACAGTTGATTTGTTTGCAGTAATTCTTCGTAAAAATAAGCAAACCGATGATATTATGTTCATTGATGCATCTTCTTACTTTAATCGTGATATCAAGCGCAACAAACTAGTTCGTGAAGATGAAATAGCAAATATTCTCACTTCACGGAAAAACATTCCTGACATTTGCCAAGTAATAACCAATGGGCAAGTTGAAAAGTTAAGTCTGATTGATGAAACCACAAATGAATCTAATTTCTCTTTAAACGTTGCAGCTTACATAAGCAGAAGCAAAAAGATTATAGATCCCACTTCGATTGATGAGTTAATTGACGAACTTACTTTAATTCAAAGTAACACGAATCAGTTATTCGACAAATTAATGAAAAAAATTTAAGAATAATTGTCATTCACTTTCAATAAATTAACTCTCAACTTATTGTTTTTATACATATTTGTATAATGACAAGATTGGATGCCTCTTCTATAAAACTTAATGTTCAAGTAGAAAAGGTAAGCGATATGGAACATATAAGTAATAATCAATCTAATTCTGAATATAGTGATTTTCAGATCGATACATTAAAAACATATCTACGGGAAGTAACCGTTGTTTCTGTGGTAGATAAACTAGACGGAGAGTTAATAGAAATAGCCCAAGTTCTGCACGGCTTTGTTGAACTCGATGAAACACTAAGGTTTTCACATGATGATGTTGTGATTTCATCGCCAATACAAATTTCATCTAATCATAATACTCGATTTATAACAAAATCTGGATCTCAATATGTGAGTTGCGATGAGGTAGAGTACGTCACGTTGTCTGGTTTAGATTGGCTCAAAATGCGGCAAACATTGATGAATCCAAGAGATATTTTGATTATGAAGTACCTCTCTTAGTCAAAAGATAAACGAAAAGGACTTAACTGCTCCTTTTCTTTTATCTGGACATTGACGTGATTATCAAAATGATACACACTAACTCAAATACGTAATTAGTATAATAAGTTAGATGGACCTCGAAAACGTCAGTTACGCACAAAAACAACGTCTTGCTTACATTGATTTCAAGTTAATGTTTACAGGTTCGGTAACGCGTAACGAAATTATACAACGCTTCGAATGTGGTACTGCCGCAGCATCACGCGATTTAGCCCTTTATAAACAGCTTGCGCCAAAAAATCTCACTTACAACACAACTGAAAAGCAGTACCTTTTAGAGTCTAACTTTAAACCACTCTTCAATCACGATGCCCGTAAAACTCTTGTAAAACTAGCAAATGAGATATCAGATGGATTTGATGCGATTAGCGATACAAAATTTCCAGTAGAGGCTCCTAGTTCATTAAACGTTCCAGATTTGATGATTGTTGCTCGTATCTCGCAAGCCATCTTTCAAAACAAAGCAGTCAATATCATTTATACATCGTTAAGTAGTGGCTCAGAAGCACGAGATATCGTGCCGCATTCGATTGTAGATAACGGTCTTCGTTGGCATGTTCGCGCTTATTGCAGAAAATCAGAAGAATTTCGCGACTTTGTATTAACTCGCATCACGAAAGCATCAATCAAATCTGGTTTATCAAAAGAGTACGAACACAAAGAACACGATAAAGAGTGGAATACGTTCATTTCACTAGAACTGGTTCCTCATCCTCGAAACATTGAGCACCCCACAGCGATTGCTTTGGACTACGGCATGGTTGACGGCAGTATGACAATTAAAACAAGAGCCGCGCTTACTGGCTACTTATTAAGGCGTTGGAATGTAGATTGCTCAAATAATGCTGAACTTGGCAGCAGCGAATATCAGCTCTATCTCAATAACAAACATTTAATATCTGGGGCAGGGAATTTGACTTTGGCCCCCGGCTTTCAAGATTTATAGGAATTTATAAACATGACAGAAGAAAATAAAAAAGCCCCAAATAAAAATGTAAAGGGATTCGAAGAGTCGCTTTGGGATGCGGCTAATAAGCTTCGCGGCAGTGTTGAATCATCTGAATACAAGCACATTGTATTGAGCCTTATCTTCTTAAAGTTCATTAGCGATAAGTTTGAAAAGCAGCGTGAAAAGCTAATTGCCGAGGGCATGGGTGATTATGTTGATATGGTTGAGTTCTATGCCAAAGACAATGTGTTTTATTTACCAGAGGAAGCGCGTTGGTCATTTATTCAAAAGCAAGCTAAGCAAGATGACATTGCAGTAAAAATTGATACGGCCTTACATACGGTTGAGAAAAATAACGCATCACTGAAAGGCGCATTGCCTGACAATTACTTTTCTCGTTTAGGGCTTGATGTCAGCAAGCTTGCAGCACTTATCGATACCATCAATAACATCGATACCATTGCTAACGAATGTCATATGACCGAAGAAGACCTTGTTGGGCGTGTTTACGAGTACTTCCTTGGTAAGTTTGCCGCGAATGAAGGCAAAGGTGGTGGTGAGTTCTATACACCCAAATCGGTAGTAACCTTGATTGCAGAAATGCTTGAACCCTACAAAGGTAAGATATACGACCCGTGCTGCGGCAGTGGCGGTATGTTTGTTCAATCGCTTAAGTTTATTGATAGTCACAAAGGTAGTAAGAAAAACATCTCAATTTATGGGCAGGAATACACCAGCACAACTCATAAATTAGCAAAAATGAACCTTGCTGTGCGTGGTATTAACGGTAATTTAGGTGATGTTGCAGGTGACACTTTCTTTAAAGATCAGCATCCCGATTTAAAAGCCGATTTTATTTTAAGTAATCCACCGTTCAACCAGAAGCAATGGCGTGCAGAAAACGAATTAGTTGACGATCCTCGTTGGGCTGGTTTTGAAGTACCGCCTACTGGCAACGCTAACTATGCGTGGATCATGCACATGATCTCAAAGCTTAGTGAAAACGGTACAGCAGGTTTTGTACTAGCTAATGGTTCAATGAGTTCTAATACAGGTGGTGAAGGCACAATTCGCCAGAAGATTATTGAAAACGATTTGGTTGATTGCATGATTGCGCTACCGGGGCAGCTTTTCTACACCACACAAATTCCAGTTTGTTTGTGGTTTATCACCAAAAACAAAAAAGAAAATGCCGAACTGGGTTATCGTGACCGCCAAGGTGAAACCCTGTTTATCGATGCTCGTGAAATGGGCACTATGGTTAGCCGTGTTCATAAAGAACTAACTACGGATGATATCGCAGAAATTGCAAGAACTTATCATGCATGGCGCGGTGAGAAAAAAGATGGCGAGTATGAAGATAAAGCGGGTTATTCAAAATCAGCAACATTGGAAGAAATCAAAGCTAATGACTTTGTATTAACACCGGGTCGTTATGTCGGTGCAACCGAATTAGAAGATGATGGCATCCCTTTTGAAGTGAAAATGAAAGAGCTAAGCCAAACTCTTTACAGCCAAATGGAACATGCCGAAACGTTGGATAAAGCGATTCGCCAGAACTTGGAGGTGTTGGGTTATGGTGAGTAATAGGTCTGAATCGTCATTGCTTGATTATTATGATGTAAGTTCTGGGTTGTCTAAATCGGCCAAGTTTTTTGGTCAAGGCTATCCTTTTGTGTCTTTTAAAGACGTATTTAAGAATACCTTTTTGCCTGAGCAATTGGAGCAATTAGTACAATCAGAAGATAAAGAGCGCCTTAAATGTTCTGTTAAGAAAGGCGATGTGTTTATTACTCGCACAAGTGAAACAATGCATGAATTAGGGATGAGTAGTGTTGCTCTGAAAGACTATCCAGAAGCGACTTTCAATGGTTTTACTAAACGATTAAGGCCGAAATCTGGTACGGAGAAAGTACTGCACCCTGAGTACGTTGGTTATTATTTGAGAAGCCCGATATTTAGACAGAAGATGCTTGCATTTTCAACTATGTCAACTCGTGCGAGTTTGAATAATGAAATGATTGGTCGCTTAACTATATCGTACCCAGAATTGACTGAACAAAAGCGAATATCAGGAGTTTTAAAGCGATTAGATGAAAGAATCGAACTAAATCAGCAAACCAACGTAACCTTAGAGCAAATGGCGCAGGCGTTATTTAAAAGCTGGTTTGTTGATTTTGATCCTGTTATCGACAACGCACTTGCCGCTGGCAACAACATTCCTGAAGCTTTGCAATACAAAGCTGAACAGCGCAAACAAGTTCAGCAGCTACCAGACTTTAAACCACTGCCTGATAATATCCGCGCATTATTCCCAAGCGAATTTGAACAAACCGATGAATCAACAGTTGGTTTTGATGGTTGGATACCTAAAGGCTGGAAGGCATCAAATATAGGTTCGAGCTTTGATGTAACTATGGGACAAAGCCCTCCGGGAAGTACTTACAATGAAATTGGGGAAGGTATCGCATTTTATCAGGGACGTGCGGACTTTGGTTTTAGATATCCTAAAAACAGAGTTTATTGTACGGCTCCAAAAAGACTTGCCAATAAGTTCGATACATTGGTAAGCGTGCGTGCTCCAGTTGGTGATGCAAATATGGCAAAAGAAAATTGTGCTATTGGCAGAGGCGTTGCCGCAGTCAGGCATCAATCAGGAGCTATCTCATTTACCTATTACACCATTCAAAATTTAAATCATTTCTTCGAAAGGTATGAAGGTGAAGGGACTGTTTTTGGTAGTATTAACCAAAAAGACTTTAAAAACCTCCCGTATGTAGCGCCAGATGACCGAGTAATAAGTAAGTTTGAAGCTGTTTCGTCATCAATGGATGAAATGATTGATCTAAATAGTAAAAATTTAATGGCGTTAGAAAAGTTAAGAGAGACGTTACTACCCAAATTAATTTCAGGTGAAATTAAATTACCAAGCAAGGATGTCGCATGATTAATTCTCTAGAGATTGCTAACGCAGCAACATATGGATTAACCCCTCAACAGGTGTCACCACTTGAAAAGTTTAATTTCTTCTTTGGTGCAAATGGTGCTGGTAAAACGACAATTTCTAGATTGATAGAGGATTCAACAAGGTACGCAAACTGTGCCGTAAAGTGGTCTGGTTCACCCATAGAAACATTTGTTTATAATCGAGATTTTGTAGAGAAAAATTTCAATCCTCAAAAAGACCTGCCCGGTGTATTTACCTTGGGGGAAGCTGATCAAGCAATTATTGATAGGATCGCACAAGGAAAAAGTGAATTAGATAAGATAGTTGAAGAAATCAAATCCAAAGAGTTAATTTTAAATGGTGACGAGAGCAACAAGGGTAAAATAAAAGAGCTTGAAGTTATCGACAATAATTTCACAGACAAGTGTTGGTTAGTAAAAGATAAATTAGATGAGTTATTTAAAGACGCTTTTCAAGGTGTACGTAACAGTAAATCTAAGTTTAAAGAACGAGTTGTTAGTGAGAGCGCTAGTAATACTGCTGATTTAAAATCAAAAGAATATTTAATTGAAAAGGCAAAGACTCTATTTGGTGATACACCTGAATCAAAACCTTTGATTTCACTAACTGTTGACTCATCAAAATTAAAGGAATTGGAACAGCATCAAATTTTAAAAGACAGAATAATTGGTAAAAGCGATGTCGATATAGCTGGAGTAATTAATAAGCTTAATAACAGCGACTGGGTTAGGCATGGTATGAACTACTTACCTCAATCGGCAGGTGAGTGCCCATTTTGTCAACAATCACTGCTGAGTGGCTTTGAAGAGCAGTTAGCTAATTATTTTGATGAAACCTTCACTCAAAACATTGAATCTCTACAGGCTACAGTGGCGTCATATTCTAGTTCATCACAACAATTAATTTCACATCTCGAAAATCTTGTAGCTAATAATCATGCAGATATTGACAACGAATTATTAAAAGCCAAGTTTGACACATTAAAAGCAATAATCAGTGAGAATATGCAGTTGCTTGGTAATAAAGTATCAGAGCCTGCTTCTACTGTTACATTAAAAGCTACTCATCAAATAATTGATGAGATTAGAACGATAGTGGAAAACGCCAACAACTCAATAAATCAGCATAATTTAATTGTATCCAACTTTAAAAACGAAAAAGAATTGTTAAGCAATCAGGTTTGGAAATATGTGTTAGAGAATGAGCTAAAAGCTGAAATTCAGCAATACACAAAAGACTACTCAAGTTTGCAAAAAGCTATTCGGGGTTTAACTGTCGGTATAAATACTAAAAAGGCAGATAAGATAGCTAAGGATGCTGAAATAAAAGAGTTAGAAAAGGATACTACTTCAATTCAGCCAACAATTGATGCGATAAACGGCTTATTAAAGTCATTTGGGTTCACTAGTTTCACTATCGGAAAATCTACGAAAGACCGTTGCTACTCAATTGTTAGGAGGGATGGCTCTTGTGCAAAAGAGACCCTAAGTGAAGGAGAGAAAACCTTTATATCTTTTTTATATTTTTACCATTTACTTAAAGGTAGCTTCAGCGAAGTTGGCATAACGACTGACAGGGTTGTGGTTATCGATGACCCAGTTTCTAGCTTAGATAGCGATATCTTATTTATTGTTAGTACCTTGATTAAAGGGCTAATGTCTGATGGTAGAAATGAAACTAGCTTAATGAAGCAATTATTCATCTTGACCCATAACACTTATTTTTTTAAGGAAGTTACATTTAATAAAAAACGGTCAGGGCAAGATAAAATGAGAGATGAAACATTTTGGATTGTGCGGAAAGTTGATGGTACTTCTAAAATTGTTGGGCATAAATCAAACCCAATAAAATCATCGTATGAATTACTCTGGCAGGATATAAAATCGCCAGAGCCTTGTTCGCTAACCATTCAAAATACAATGAGAAAGATTTTAGAACACTATTTTACGTTCTTAGGGAATATCAAAAAAGATGACATGATTGAGCTTTTCGAAGGGGAAGAAAGGCTGATTTGTCAGTCACTGTTTTCGTGGGTTAACGATGGCTCTCACCATGCCATTGATGATTTGTACGTAACTCAAGACATTGGGGTTATTGATATCTACAGAAAAGTTTTCAAGAAGATTTTTGAAGCGTCTGATCATGGTGCTCATTATAAGATGATGATAGGAGTTGAGGGCGAATCAGATGAATCGTCAAAAGAGCAAGGAGTGGCTGCATGATGAAATTTACTGAAGCACAACTGGAAGCGGCAATTATTGAACTGCTTGGTGAGCAAGGTTTTCCTTATGTTCCCGGTTATGAACTTAATCGCACTAATACTGAAGTTTTGATTAAGGATGACATGCGTCAGTTTTTATCTGATAAGTATCAAGCTGACAATATTACTGCTGGTGAAATTGATTCAATCATCAAGCAAATAGAATCACTGCCTGCTAGTGACTTGTACGATAGCAATAAAACCTTCTGTAAATGGTTAAGTGATGGCTTTTTGTTAAAACGTGAAGATCACACTCAAAAAGATCTCTATATTCAATTAGTCGATTACACCAATGTTGTCCAAAGCCTGTTACCTGATTTAGCAAAGGAACTAGCATCAGAATTACCGAAAGTAGCAGAACAGCCTGCCACATATAACGACACCAATATATACAAAATAGTTAACCAGCTTGAGATTGAAGGTGTTGATGGCGAGAAGCGTATTCCCGATGGCATTTTGTACATTAACGGTTTGCCGTTAGTGGTGTTCGAGTTTAAGAGTGCCATTCGTGAAGAAGAAGCTTCAATTCATGATGCTTATGTTCAGTTAAATACTCGCTATCGCAGGGACATTCCCGCTCTATTCGTCTACAACGCATTTTGTGTTATCAGCGATGGTGTTAACAACAAAATGGGGGGCTTATATGCGCCTTATGAATTCTTCTATGCATGGCGCAAGGTAACGGGTAATGAGTCGATAGAAAAAGATGGTATCAACTCGCTACATACTATGTTGCAGGGATTATTTAATAAAGCTCGCCTGCGTGACGTTATTCGCAACTTCATTTATTTTCCTGATTCGTCAAAGGCTGAAGTAAAAATTGTCTGCCGCTATCCGCAGTACTATGCGGCTAGGAAGCTCTACTACAATATTAAACTAGCACGCAAGCCAGATGGTGATGGGAAAGGTGGTACGTACTTCGGTGCAACTGGCTGTGGTAAAAGTTTTACTATGCAGTTTTTATCACGCTTATTAATGAAAAGTATTGAGTTTGAAAGCCCAACTATTGTGTTAATTACTGACCGAACAGATTTGGATGATCAGTTATCGCAACAATTTTCTAATGCAAAAACGTATATTGGCGATCAAACCGTTGTTGCAGTTGAAAGCCGTGACCATTTACGAGAACTGCTACAAGGTCGCAATAGTGGTGGTGTGTTCTTAACGACTATTCATAAGTTTACTGAAGATACCAAGTTACTCACTGATAGAAGTAATGTTATTTGTATTTCAGATGAGGCGCATCGAAGCCAAACAAACCTAGATCAGAAAGTTAGAGTGACGGAAAAGGGTGTTAAGAAAACTTATGGTTTTGCCAAATACCTTCATGACTCGTTACCCAATGCAACCTTTGTAGGTTTCACTGGAACGCCAGTTGATGCCACGCTTGATGTGTTTGGTCAGGTTATTGATGCCTACACTATGACTGAATCTGTGAAAGATGAGATCACTGTCCGCATCGTCTATGAAGGTAGAGCGGCTAAGGTCATTTTAGATAACGCTAAGCTCGAAGAAATTGAAGCTTACTATCAGCAATGCGCTGATGATGGCAGTAATGAACACCAGATAGAAGAAAGTAAGAAAGCCTCTGCAAATATGACAGCCATTTTGGGCGATCCAGATCGTATAAGCGCGTTAGCAAGAGATTTTGTTGCCCATTATGAATCACGCATTGAGGAAGGGTCTACCATAAAAGGTAAAGCTATGTTTGTAAGCTCTGCGCGTGAAGTAGCTTATTTATTTTACCAAGAGTTAAAAGACCTTCGCCCAGATTGGTTTGAGGTACTGGAATGCGAAATTGGCGTAGAGCTATCAGAGCAAGAGCGCAAAAAAATAAAACCAATGGAACGAGTCAAAATGGTGATGACTCGTGGCAAGGATGATCCTAAAGAGCTTTGGGATTTACTTGGTACTAAAGAATATCGTAAAGAGTTAGACCGCCAATTCAAAAATGAAAAGTCGAACTTCAAAATCGCCATTGTTGTCGATATGTGGCTGACGGGTTTTGACGTACCTTTCCTTGATACCATCTATATCGATAAGCCAATACAACGCCATAACCTAATTCAAACTATATCGCGTGTTAACCGTAAGTTTGAAGGTAAAGACAAAGGGCTGGTTGTTGACTATATCGGCATCAAAACACAGATGAATAAAGCATTAGCCATGTATTCAAAAACGGATGAAACTAATTTTGAGGACATTGCTCAGTCCATCATTGTTGTTAAGGATCATTTGGATTTATTGGGCAAACTCATGCATCAGTTTGATGTGTCACCTTACTTTACTGGGCAACCAGTTGCGCAACTTAACTGCCTCAACAATGGCGCTGAATTTGTTTTGCAAACTCAAAAACTTGAACATCGCTTTATGGCATTAGTAAAACGTTTAAAAACGGCTTATGACGTTTGCTGTGGTAGTGAAAAACTATCGCAGAAAGAGCGTGATTACATCCATTTCTATTTAGCTGTTCGTTCTATTGTTTACAAGCTCACCAAAGGTAATGCGCCCGATACTGCACAAATGAATGCCAAGGTACGTGAGATGATTTCTGAAGCACTAAAGAGTGACGGTGTAGAAGAGATTTTTAAGCTAGGGCAAGGCGAAGATGGCGTTGATATTTTCGATGATGATTACTTAGCTAAAATTGAAAAAATTAAGCTTCCCAATACCAAAATCAAGCTACTTCAGCAGATGCTGGCAAAGGCAATTGGCGAGTTTAAGCAAGTAAATAAGCTAAAAGCTGTTGATTTCTCAGCTCGTTTTAAATCATTGGTTGATAAGTATAACGAGCGCAAGGAAGAAGATGTTTTAGTCAGTGAAGTACTTGAAGACTTTTCAGATGAAATTATCAACATGTACCAAGATCTCAAATCTGAAATGGGTTCATTCGCGGACATGGGAATTAACCTTGAAGAGAAAGCTTTTTACGACATTTTACTGGCGCTAGCGATCAAATATGACTTCAACTACCCTGAGGATAAGCTTCTCGACTTAGCTAAAGCAGTAAAAGATGTTGTTGATGACAAGGCTAAATACACAGATTGGAGCCAACGGGAAGATATTAAGGCTGAACTAAAAGTAGACCTTATAATGTTGCTAGCTAAGTTTGGCTACCCGCCAGTTGATCGTGATGAAGTGTATAAAGAGATCTTCGAACAAGCTGAGAATTTCAAGAAAAATAGGGCTGCATAATGGCGATAGAACAGGGAATCTGGAAAATAGGCGATAAACCAACAAGATTAAAAACTGTAACCTTGGAAAGCGAACAACAATTGGAGGAACTGATTGTTGCAGACATTTCTATTTTAAATCCAAATTGGTTGCTTATTGGTCGTCAAGTGCGAACTGATTTTGATAAATACATTGATTTACTTGCTATAGATGCAAGCGGAAGTGTCATTATCATTGAGTTAAAGCGCGATAAAACACCAAGAGATGTCGTAGCTCAAGCACTAGATTACGCATCTTGGGTGGTTGAAATTGACGACAGTAAATTAGTTGATATTTATCATGATTACAGTACGAAATGCGCAATATCGGAACAAAGTTTGGATAGGGCGTTTGAGTCAAAGTTCGGTGTTCCTTTCAAAGATGTTAATTATGACGGTTCACACCAAATGGTAATTGTAGCTGCTGCATTGGATGCAAGTTCAGAGCGGATTATCAACTACTTAAATGACAAAGCTAAAATACCTGTAAACGCAGTGTTTTTCACAGTATTTGAAGATGGTACAAATCAATATTTAAGTCGAGCTTGGATGATAGCTCCAGAAGAAACCCAAGAGCGCGTTATTTCAAAATCAACAAAAGAGCCTTGGAACGGTGAGTTTTATGTTTCTTTTGGGCATGGTAAAGAGCGACATTGGAATGATGCTTTAAAATATGGCTTTGTTTCAGCGGGTAGAGGTCGTTGGTATTCAAATACATTAAATATGTTAGATATTGGTGACCGTGTATGGGTTAAAATTCCTCAAACGGGCTTTGTTGCTGTTGGAAAAGTTGCTGGTGAAATATCCAGAGCAGAAAACTACCAGTTTGCAAAGCACGATAATAAAACCTTACTAGACTTAGACACTGATGGCGACTATTCGAATTTTACTAGTTTAGACGATGATGATGCTGAGTATCTGATTCCTGTTGAATGGATCAAAGCAGTGCCGTTGGCTCAAGCATTTAATGAAACAGGATTGTTTGGAAATCAGAATTCAGTCTGCAAACCACAAACACCGAAATGGTCGCATACTGTTGAAAGAGTAAAAACGCATTTCAATCTATAGAATTACAATTATATTAGCCTGTATTAACATTTTTAAAAATAATCTCGATTTATAAGTCCCAAGGGGACTCAATCTCCAGTGAGTCCCAAATCTCAATTTAGAGTCCGTTTGTCAGACTAACGAACCTACTTATAAAGATAAATAAGCTATTTAACATAATATAAATTATAGGAAGTAACGCATAAATACATAACCACACCTACACTCTGTGTGCGCTAAGTCCAATACTAGACGGTATCGGACATTGTGGCGGTGTTTTATCAACTTATTCATTTAATTCGTGGCTGTTTCTTGAGCTTAGCTACTCCATAGCATATATTAAAACTATCAACTTGAGATGTAACGATAAGATGTAAACGATATGGAATTTGTGAAACCGTTAGAGCCAATTTTGATAATTGATGATATGCAAGATATCAGAGATTATTTAAATCAAATTTTAACTGGTCTGGGTTTTGACGATATTTTAGAAAGCCGAGATTTTGAATCAGCAAAAACTGTTATTGAGGAAAAGTCTCCAAATGTTATCTTTCTAGATATTGAGCTTCCTAATACAGACGGCACTGAGATCCTTGAATACTTAAATGACCATCACCCACATACTCATGTTGTTATGTGTTCCGGCCATAATAGTCTTGAGAATGTGCAAAATACTTGGGAACTTGGTGCTAAGGGTTTTATTGCAAAACCATTTAATGCCAAAAAAGTCGATACTGTCATGAAGCGCCTAGAAATGATGGAAACCATCGCAAGTTAAGTAGTTTATGAACTCAACAATCAATCTTATTATAGATGACCTATCTACTGTTATTCTTGGTAAACAACAACAAATTAAACTTGCTCTAGCTTGTTTGTTTAGCGAAGGCCATTTATTAATTGAAGATTTACCTGGGATGGGAAAAACCACATTATCTCATGCACTTGCGGCAGTCTTAGGGTTATCTTACCAACGTATTCAATTCACCAGTGATTTACTACCATCAGATATACTAGGAACAAATATTTTTGATGCAAAAGAACATGCGTTTTCTTTTCATCAAGGCCCTGTTTTTAGTCAGGTTGTGTTAGCAGATGAAATAAATCGCGCGGGACCTAAAACACAAAGTGCGTTACTTGAAGCCATGGAAGAAAAACAAGTTACTGTTGATTCGGTTAAACATGCCCTGCCTTCTCCATTTTTTGTTATCGCAACACAAAATCCAGTAAATCAATCAGGTACTTACCCGTTACCTGAGTCACAATTAGATCGTTTTTTCATGCGTATTAGCTTAGGCTTTCCTGATAAACAAGCAGAAAAAAGCTTAATTTTAGGTTTGAATAACCGCAATTATGATGAATTACCAGTTCGCATTACCCCTGAGCAACTTGCTGTTATTCAAAAAGAAATATCTTCAGTTACATTGAGTAACGCGATTGTTGATTATATTTTAGAACTGGTTGATTACACACGCCAAAGCTCTCATTTTGTTAATCCTTTATCGCCAAGAGCCAGTATTGCTATTTCGCGTGCAGCGAAATCATGGGCTTATATTGAAGGACGTGACTTTGTGTTACCTGAGGATGTTCAAGCTGTATTTAGCAGTGTGACTGATCACCGCCTTGGTTTGAACAATCAAGATAGTGGCTATGCATTAAATCATGTGCCTGTAAGCTTATAAGCATGTTAAAGCGCCCTGCTTTTATTATTTCTGAAATTGGCCAATCCATTTTCAATAAATTTTTGAAGAATAAACATAACGTTAATGAGATCTCTCTTCAACATAAAAACATTTATGTATTACCTTCTAAATTAGGCATGAAGTTTTTACTCATTGCACTGCTTAACTTTGTGATGGGCATCAATTATCAAAACAATCTGATCTTGGCGATGGCCTATTTGATGGTAGTTATTTTGGTGTTCTCGATTCTCACTGGTTATAAGAATATGCGCGGTTTATCTGTTAAGTATCTTTTTGCTATAAATAGTTATGCTCCAAAATCTCCATATGCGCGTTATCAGTTACAATCAACCTCTAGTAGCCAACAAGTAAAATTAATGATATCTGGCTCAGAGTCAGAGACTATATCGCTGGATAACTCGGACAAAAAAACCATTGAAATAGCACTTAACTGTACTAAACGTGGTGTTTACGGTCTTGAAAAAGCAAAAATAATAAGTCACTTTCCATTTGGTTTAGTGTCTGTGTGGAGTTATATTCAGCCGAGTGATGTGATCTATGTTTACCCTACTCCTAAATCAGCAGAAAACTTAGATATTGAGTTACATGAAGAGCTGAACGATGCAGGTGATAATGCACAATCTAAAACAGGTTCTGATGAGTTTTATCAATTAACACCTTTTATTAAAGGCTCAGCTTTGAATAAAGTATCATGGAAACATTATGCAAAAACACAGCAATTGTTGAGCAAAGAATTTACCAGTGATACGACTCAAGAGTTAGCGCTTAATTTTAATATGCTAAGTGGTAATACAGAGTATCGCTTAAGTCAGCTATGTTTTTTAGTTAATCAACTTACAGAACAACAAATCGCTTTTTCATTAACTTTGCCAAAAAAGAAAATTTCAAAAGCGTCTGGTGATGTCCATCAAACAGCATGTTTAAAAGCCTTAGCGGAGCATTAGTTGTGAATTTATCGCTTATTAATGCCGTTTTATCATTCCTATTTATAGCAATCAGTGGCTTATTATTTGGTGAGATCCCTAGTTCGTTTTTATTCATATTAGTCGGCTTAAGTTTTTTTAATCTCGTGTTAGACCGGTTTTATAAAAAACTCACTGCACTGATGGCAAATATCCTTGCGGCACTGTGTTTAATTGCTCTGTTTGTAACTGTAGGGATTAGCGATACAGTTAAACTGTTTGTATCTATGATGTTACTCGCTAGCACTTTTAAATTGTTGCAAGCAAAAGCTGTAAAACACTATCAAACCGTATGTTTACTGGTGTTTTTTAACCTTTCCACGGTATATTTATTCTATCAAGGCATTTTAGAGACCTTTATTGTCAGCTTGCTTTACATCGTTAACTTTGCGGTTCTGGGTTATTTATCAAGCCCTAAAAGCTTCAAGTCTGCCAATAAGCAAAGTATTAAAACAGTTTTACTCGCATTACCAGTATCGGTTTTTTTAATTATATTTTTACCTAAACTCCCTGCATTTTGGCAACTTCCGGGGCCAAAGCTTGCAAAAACTGGCTTATCTGAACAAGTTGACCCTTTTGCAATTGCCAAGCTTGCAGAGTCTGATGACCTTGTGTTCAGAGTTGAAGAGCAGCCGAACTCGACCTTACAAGCGCCCTATTATTGGCGCAGTTTAATTCATGATGCCTTTGACGGTCAGCAATGGTTAGTATCGGATATTTTGAAGTCTCAACAATTTAGCGACAATCGTAGTGTCAATATCGAAGAACCTAACGTTGAATATAATGTTATTGCCGAGCCGTCATCATCGAATTGGCTTTTTGCGTTAGGGTTTGCCACGAGTAGTCATAATAATGTGGCAAGCACATACAACGGTTTACTAAAACGTAAAGGCAATCTAAATAAAAATATTAAATATGCTGTGCAAAGTACGAAAGTAAGTTATAGCCTAACTCCTTTTGAGCAGCGACTTTATACACAACTCCCCGTTGAAAGTAATCCCAAGACTCGTGAGCTGGCAAATAATTTAGCCAATAAAAATACTACCGCACAATCGTATTTCAATGCTCTATTAGGCTATTTTAATACGCAACAATTTAGCTATACCCTAACTCCTACTCCTATGCTTAATAAAAACACCATTGATCAGTTTGTGTTTGAAAATAAAAGTGGGTTTTGTGGCCACTACGCCAGTACAGCAGCTTTTATGTTTCGTGCGGCAGGTTATCCAGCACGCGTTGTATCAGGCTACTTAGGTGCGGAACGACAAGGCAAAACCCTTAATATTTACCAATATGATGCACATGCATGGGTTGAAGTATTTTACGATGAGCGTTGGCATGTTTTCGATGCAACTGAAGTTGTTGCACCTGAGCGTCTCAACGGTTCGTTGTCAGAGTTTCAAGCGTTGAGCGAACGGTTTAATGATAATTTAAACTTTGGCTTAAAGCGCTGGAGTCACTTAAAAGCGATTAATTGGCTTCGTATTAAATTAGAAGAGCTTGATTACAAGTGGACAAATTGGGTTTTAACTTTTGACGAGCAATCGCAACAAAACTTATTTAAAGCGCTTTTTGGTAATAATGCATTTTGGTTAACTCCATTGGTAATTATGGTGACTCTCGCACTTTGTTTTACCAGTTACTTTTTATACAGCAAGCGTTTACCTCGCAGTTCTGAACCCCTTGTTTTTGAACTGATGCAACTTTATCGCTGGGCTGAAAAACAACAAATTCACTACGATGAAACAAACACTCCTTTGCAAAATATCGCTTTGATGAAGCGCTCAAAGCCAACAGTTGCCAGCAAACTAGCTAAATTTGAACAAATATTCATCGAAGTACGTTATCAGCAACAGCCTTTTAATCAAAACCGCAAAAAGCAGGTACGACTTCTGTTAAACTCCATCAAAACAGCAAAATAGAGAAAACCATGAATGCAGTAATTATTGGCGTTATTTTGATGCTGGTACTAACACTTTGCCGAATTAACGTTATTGTCGCAATGACACTGAGTGCGATTGTTGCTGGTCTAACTGCCGGGCTTGGTCTATCAGAAACACTGAATGCATTTAATGACGGGCTCTCTGGTGGTGCAGAAATCGCATTAAGCTATGCCATGCTAGGGGCATTCGCTGTGGCTATTTCAAAATCAGGATTGACCCGAATACTTGCTTCAACCCTGTTAAAACAGGTGAATGAGCACAGCCATAAAGGCGAAACAACGCTAAGTTATTTTATTTTAGTTATTATCTTACTTTGCGCGATCTCTTCGCAGAACCTAATCCCAGTGCATGTAGCCTTTATTCCGATATTGATCCCACCGTTGCTAGTGATATTCAACAAACTACGCTTAGATAGGCGTGCTATTGCGTGCATTTTAACTTTTGGTTTGGCAACCTCGTACATGGTTTTGCCCTATGGTTTTGGTGGAATATACCTATATTCAATTTTACATAAAAACTTAACCGATAATGGTTTAGAAATTGTGAATACCCAGGTGCCCATGGCAATGATCATCCCAGCACTTGGCATGGTTGTAGGTTTGTTAATCGCAGTGTTTATTAGTTATAAAAAACGCCGTGACTATGCTCCACACCCGCTTACTGAAACACCTCAAAATGTTGTTATCGAACAACCTAAAAAAGTGCTTATTGTGGGAATTGCAGCTGTGCTTTGCTCGTTAATAGCTCAAAGTGTTAGCAATTCGATGATATTAGGTGGGCTAGTTGGTGTAATGATTTTCAGTTTATTTGGAGTTGTTAAGTGGGAACAAAATAGTGATGTTTTTAGTAAAGGCGTTGCTATGATGGCGATGATTGGCTTTATTATGATTTCTGCACAAGGGTTTGCTTCGGTAATGCAAGCAACAGGTGATGTCACCTCCCTTGTTAGTTCAGCAGCTGGCCTTATGGAAGGGAATAAACCACTTGCTGCTGCATTAATTTTACTTGTTGGGTTATTAATAACGATGGGCATTGGTAGCTCATTTTCGACGGTGCCTATTATTGCCACCTTATTTGTACCGCTGGCATTAGAACTAAACTTTTCAGTAATGGCCACTGCGGCGCTTGTTGGCACTGCAGGGGCATTAGGTGATGCAGGCTCCCCCGCATCAGATTCTACACTTGGGCCAACATCCGGTTTAAATGCAGATGGGCAACATGACCATATATGGGATTCTGTGGTACCGACATTTATTCATTTTAATATTCCGTTGCTGATCGCCGGTTGGATTGCAGCTATGGTATTGTAAAAGGCCCTTCGGGGCTTTGTTACTGACTAAATAGCACCCTCAAAGCCCTATTTAAATCATGAAAGCGAATCGGTTTAGTTAATACTTTGTTCATTCCCGCATCTATACAGATTGCTTTATCTTGATGCGAAGCATTGGCTGTTAACGCTACTATGGGTAAGGTCATCTTTAATTCATCACGAATGTACTTTGTTGCGGTTATACCATCCATAACGGGCATCATCATGTCCATAAGAACTAAATCAAAGTGTTGTTGTTGTAACTTTTCAATAGCTTGTTGGCCATGATCAGCCAATGTGACATGGTGATTAAGCTTTTCTAAGAAAGCTTTAATCAACACTTGATTGGTCTTATTGTCTTCAGTTACCAAAATAGCGATAGGCTCTAATGTGTTTTCGTCGTCAACTACTTTGGTATCAGCACTGACAACCGTATAGGGGATCTGAATAGTAAACTTAGTACCTACATTTTGTTCACTAACAACTTTAATATCCCCTTTCATTAGATCAACAAGGCTCTTTGTTATGCTTAACCCAAGACCAACCCCTTCAATCTGCCGGTTTACACCATAGTCATGTTGTTTAAAGGCATCGTAAATTGAATCAATATGCGAAGGAGATATTCCCTGCCCGGTATCTGATATTTCAAAGTGTAGGTATTGGTCAGTGTAATCTGCTACAAAATTGACCGTCCCCACTTTGGTAAACTTAAAAGCATTATCAAGAATATTAAAAAGTATTTGCCCTACTCGCGCACTATCAATATTTATTTTATCCGGTAAGCCGTCTTTGATTTGTGTAGAAAAAACAACGTTAGTGCCTTGTGTTATCTCTAAAAACTGTGATGCAATATTCTTCACCAAGGCATTGATGTCGGTTGCTTTAATGTCTAAATCTAATGAGCCACTTTCAATTTTAGAAAAATCCAGTACGTCACTAATTAAATCAAGTAATAAATCGGCACTTGAATTAGCATAATCAAGCCAGCGGCTTTGTTTGTCGCTAAGTTTTGAATCAGCAAGTAAATCTAACATTCCGACTATCGCATTCATAGGGGTACGTATTTCATGTGACATCACGGTTAAAAATTTAGATTTAGCAAGATTCGCTTCTTCTGCCTTTTCTTTTGCTAATTGCAAAGCTTGCTCACGGTCTTTGTTTACTGTGATATCTTTTGCAATTCCGAGGTAGCCTCTAAACTGACCCTGCGCATCAAACTGTGGCTTGCCACTAAATGATACCCATGCCGATGGTGAGGAGTTAACTTCAAAGTCAAAATCAAGAAACTCAGCATGCTCGGCTAAAAGGTGCTTAAAGTGAGACCATTTTTTAAGCTGTTTTTGTTCTTGCTGAGTAATGATCGCATCGAAATTTTTATGTAAAAAATGACGTTTATATAAATTACTGTGGCTAGCTGTGGTCAGCACATTAATAAACCGCTCTTCTTTATTGGTGCGCCAAAACCATTCACTGGCAAAGTCTCTAAATAATTCTGACAGCTCTCCAAGGCGAGTTAATAACGAGGTTGAATGAAATTTTTGCCTATTTAAACGTGTTAATTGTGAATACTGCCATGCTACTTGCTGTAATAGCACATGGAGCGCTGTTGATGCTTTTTTAGAAAAATAGTCACTTTCTTTAACTGAAAAAAACACAAAACATTGCATGCTTTCTTCAGACAAGGCGACTTTAAATATCAAGGCATCATTAAGTGGCTCTGAGCTTAGGAAAACATGGTTAGTATTAAAAAAACACCATTCGTCGTTACTGGATTTTAGTATTTCCTTTAGTAATTGTTCATCAAATTCAAGGTGTTTTGTGGTTCTCATTTCGAAAGATGCTTTGTCATGTTCGATATTGATTAAACAAAGTTCGTTAAAAGTAAAGTACGGCGCTAATACATGTTCAAGCTGCGCTTTCAACGCTCGACTGTCATTTATACCGTGAAACTTGCGAAGTTCACTCTGTAACTGTTGTAAATTTAATTCAGCCATTGCTTTTCCACGTTGATATTGCGTCGCATATTGCAAATAAATGCACCACTTTTAGTGTAGACACTAAACCTAGAAAATAAAGTATTTAAATTTCATTACCTTATAAAACTTAATCTTTTGGTACAGACTATGCTTTTAAGTAGTATTGAACGAATAAGGGGTAAGAATCATGAAAATAGTATGCATTGGTGGTGGCCATGGTTTATCTCATATGCTCAGTGCTATAAGACCTCATTGTGCAGAACTAACTGCGATTGTAGCAACAACCGATAATGGAGGTAGCACTGGCAAGCTAAGAAATAGTCAAGATGTTGTTGCATTGGGTGACATACGGCGCTGTTGTTTACAGCTTGCAGATAATGACTCACTTATTCATCAAGTATTTCACCACCGTTTTAATGGCGGTGAACTCGACGGCCACAGCTTAGGTAATTTAGCATTATTAAGTTTAACGCAGCAAACAAACTCTGCGACTCAAGCGGTAGCATGGTTTAACGCAATGTTAGGAAACTCTGAAACTATTTTACCCATGTCAGATGAACCTACCGATTTACTTGCGGTGTTACCTTCTGGTTTAAAAGTATTTGGCGAATGCGAAATTGATTCTCTGGCAGAATTACCCGATTACGTCACCCTTTCTCAAAATGTAAATGCCGCACCAGGTGTTATTCAAGCAATAGAAAACGCAGATATGCTTATTATTGGCCCAGGCAGTCTGATTACCAGTGTTATGCCAGCCATGTTAGTAGAAGATATTGCCAAAGCCGTACAAAACACATCGGCATGTAGAGTGTTTATTGAAAACATCGCTAAAGAAACCAGTGTTATTAAATCGCTCGATATGAAACCTGTTGACTGGCTTGAAGGCATGCTGGGCTATAGTTTTTGCGATTTAAGTATTTCTTTAGATGCACTTAGTGAAATTGTTTCTCATTTTAATGATGTGGTGAAATCGGCTAATCAACAACACGATATAGAGCAGTTAAGCACGGTGTTTGGAGAAATCCTAAAAATGCCGCTCAGTTTAGAGACTGAGCATGAGCAATTAATTCGCGCTGATCAAGCTCTGCGCGTGGGTTGAGGTCTGTGTAAATTGATCTTGCAACGTACTGATTAGGCTAACAAGTTGGTCATCGAATTGATCTGCTTTAGCTTTCATTTCAATTTGTTCGGCAAGTTTTCCGACAGCTAATGCACCATAGCTCAGGCTACTGCTTTTTAAGCTATGCGCATTAATTTCGATGTCAGTTTGCTTGTTTGGATCAGCTAGGCTTGAAACAATTTGACTGGATTCAGTGATATAGACTTGCAAAAGCTGTTTAGCTAAGTCATCACCAACATCCTGTTTTAACTGAGAAAATGTAGCATTATCTATCATGGTCTCACCTTGGAGTGAATATGAAATACAGTGTTATTTTATTTGTTGATTCAAGCCTGATAGGTGGAATCGAAAGTCACCTAATTGCTTTAAATAAGCTTTTAGAACGAAACAATATTAAGAGTTCAATCCTATTTTATCAAGATCATAATAACCGGGATTTTTACTATCGCTTAGAGCAAGAAAATATCGTCTATGGTTTTGCTGGCGGGAGCTTAAAAAGTTTAAACGATATTTTAAAATCGTTTCCTCTTTCAGCGTTACTGCACACCCATGGGTACAAGGCAAGTATCATGGGTAAGTTAGTATGCCGCTGGCAAAACCGCCCTTGCATTTCGACTTACCATGCTGGAGAAGTTGGCCGTGGTAAAGTCTTTTTATATAACAAGCTTGATAAGCTTTTAAGCTTCTTTTCTAAAAATTTTGCAGTTTCAAATCAATTAGCTGCCGATATTTACAATGCCGAAGTACTTGAAAACTTCATTTCTATTCCTAATGCTAACCCGACATTAGAACCTAAATGCAAAAGCAATTTAAATGTTGGTTTTGTTGGTCGGCTTTCAATAGAAAAAGGGCCCGATATATTTGTAGATGTTGCTAAGCAATTTGCCACTAGTTCTTTAAATTTTCATATGTTTGGCGATGGACCTATGCGTGACGAACTTGAGCTTTCTTCAGTATCCTTTCACGGCATGTGCGAGCAACATGAAATTTGGCAAAAACTCGATGTATTAGTGGTCTGTTCTAGGGCTGAAGGACTGCCAATGGTAGTGCTTGAGGCAATGTCGCATGGCGTATTAGTTATTGTCTCTCCTGTTGGGCAATTACCTCATATTGTGAGTCACTTAACTAATGGGCTATTAATGGCAGACAACTCTGCACAAGCGCTATCTAAGCAATTAAATAATTTAATCAATTTAACCCCTGACCAAATTACTTACATGCTTACTAATGCACATACTTTGGTCAGGCAACGGTTTGGTGGAGAGCAACAATTCAAGCAACTTAACCGAGTTTATCGAACTAGCTTACTTGCATCTCTTCCCAGCTTTTAATTTTTCGGTATAAAGTTGAAGGGCTCACATCTAATAAAGCAGCTGCTTTAGGTATGTTGTTATCACATGCTTGTATAGCTTGTTCAATGTAACGTTTTTCAACAAGCCATAATGGTTCAATGTCTGCTTGAGTGAACGGCAACAAAGTGTCATTCATAGTAGCCTGTTCAGTATGCAAGCCTGTATCTACAGCAGTAATAATGACTTCTGGTTGCGGTACTTGATGCAACGATGCTAGTTGATTCTGATTAGAGGATTGAGGTAATGCGGGGATCATATCCACTTCGATATATGATTCATCATGTAACACCATAATATTACGAATCGTGTTCTCTAATTGACGAACATTACCAGGCCAACTGTAGCCCAAAAATAAGTTTTTTACGCCTTCAGACATCCCTTTATATTGACGCTTTTCTTCTTTACTTATTTTTTTAAATAACGCATCAGCAATTTCTATAACATCTTTGCCCCGTTGTTTTAGTGGCGGTAAGGCTATTGGAAAAACGTGTAAACGATAATAGAGATCTTCCCGAAAGCGACCTTCTTGTACTTCTAGTAACGGGTCTCGATTGGTAGCGCAAACGAAGCGTACATCCACTTTTACTTCTTTTTCACTGCCTACTTGTTGATAACATCCCGTTTGAATAAAACGCAGTAGTTTGCTTTGTAAATTGATATCCATCTCACAAAGTTCATCAAGAAATAACGTGCCGCCATCAGCTTGACCTGCGGCTCCTTCTCGATTTGCTATAGCACCAGTAAAAGCGCCTTTTAAGTGTCCGAATATTTCGCTTTCAATTAAGTCTTTAGGAATAGCTGCACAATTTAGAGCAACAAAAGGCTTATTAGCTCGAGGTGATGCTAAATGCACAGCACGTGCACACAACTCTTTACCAGTACCACTTTCACCGGTGATGAACACGGTTGCTTTACTTGCCGATGCAGATTTTATGATTTGATAAACTGACTGCATCACGCTTGAGCTACCAATCAAATCAAAATATTTACCATTTTCGTATGTAGTTTGATAACTTTTTACCGTTTGCTTTAAGTCTTTTAATTTAAGCGCGTTATTTACGGTGATCCTAAAACGATCGGCTTCTATTGGTTTTTCTAAAAAGTCACTCGCGCCGAGTTTAATGGCTTTAATGGCCATTTCTTTGGTGCCATGACCTGTAAGAACAATAACTTGTGGTGCGGTGTCTGAGTCTAACGAAGATAAAATATCCAAGCCATTTATATCGGGTAGCATGACATCTAAAATTATTAAGTCAGGCTCGAATTCTTGTAATGCACACATTGCTTGCTCACCGTTATAAGCGATGCGTGTTTTCACTCCCGTTGGAATCAGATAAGACTGATACATCAAGGCGAGTGACTCAGTATCTTCAACAATGAGTATTTTAGGTGGCATTACTGGCTTCCTTTTTATAGTTTTTATGCTGAGATAAAGTGATTATTTTACAGTTCCTTACTAGTAGCTTAGTGCTTAATTGGTGACTTTGTAAACTCTATATTTAGTGTTTATTGATGACAATTAAAGATGCATCATCAACTTCGTCTGATAGTTTAACTTGGCTTGATTGCCAAAGCTTATATGCAAATTGTTCACTGTGAAGATCTTCGGCCGTTAAATTTGCTATGTGTTGACCCACCTCATTAAAATGTTGGTTGTCTAACCAGCCATCAGTAAATAGTAAAATATGCTCAACATCACTCAGGTCATATTGGTAATGTGAGTAGTGATGCTCATCACTTAAACCAAGTAAAGGGTCTGTTCCAGTTAACTGTTTTAACTGCCCTTTTTTAGTAATAACACAAGGAGCAGGATGACCGGCATTGAACCAATGGAATGTGTTGTTTTCTATAAATGTTATTAATAAGGTCACTAAACTCGATTTACACAGTCGTTGTTCACAGAGTGCTGTGTTTAAGGTGCTAAGAACATTTTGTAAGGGGATCTCTGTGGCCAAACAGCCACTCAAAAAACCTTTGATGGCGAAGCTTTCTTTTAAAGCTGTAATGCCATGCCCCATCATATCTCCTAAGATAACTGGCTTTTGTGGCTGGTGGGGATATAAACAGAAATCGCCACCATTTTGTGAAATAATCGAGCCAAAATTATAGGCGGTATGATCTGTTAAACTACGCTGTGTTTGCATTCGCTCTTGGTTAATTAAATATTTTAACGCAGAGAATCGATGAACAATTCGTTCAATACTTTGAAGTAATCGAGTTTTTGTTACGGGTTTTACTAAGTAGTCATCAACCCCTAATAAATTTATCCGTTTAATAAGTTCATCACTATCATCTCCGGTTAGCATGACTACTGATAAATTTGTTTTAATATTTGACTGATTTAATTTTTTTAATAATGGCTCACTTGTGCCATTTTTTAGTTTATGGTCAAGCAACAAAATCGTTGCGCCCGATGTAAGTAGCTCTTGCCAACCTGACTCTATATCTTCACAGCAAATTACCTGAAAGTGGTTGCAAAGATAAGCATTTAGCAAAGCTAACTGAGATTTGTCATCATCGATATAAATCAGTGTTGGTCGTTTATCAATGTTTGATAAATGAAATGAAAAGGTATTTTTGTGCTTCTCTGATGTGTACTTAGCATTTGGGAAGTAGTGCTTAATAAGCGCTACACCCATACCACCTTCTACTAACTCACCACTTTCTAGATGCCAATCAGAGCTATGATTCTCAAACAAATTATAGCTTGGCATTGCATCAGTGAACTCTATAAGCAATTTATTTTTAGGTAATTTATACATTGAAAACTGCAGCTTTTTATCACTTTCCTCGCTATGACGTAGCAAGTTTGTTAGGTACTCAGTAGCAACCAAGCCGACAGCATCAATATCTTGATTTTTAACACTTATAGCTGTTAATACATGTTTTAGAATATGGCGGATCTCACTAACAATAGGCCAATCTAATTGAAATGATTTTTGATATAAACAATCCATACAAGGCCTCAGTAAGGAACAAATAACCAACGTTGTTTGATCACTTTATTAATTAAAAAATTAGTGAGTGTTGGCCACTTTTGTTGGTATTTATTGAGTGTATTTAAAATACGACTACCAAGCGGTGCAAACTGATGTTGAGCAACAACAATTTTTATATTTTTTATCCCCGCATTGTTTAAATTTGCGACCCCGTGACACAGCGCCTCTTCATTGTTGTAACCAAGTGATACTGTCAAAAAGGTTAATTCAGTACACAGACTTAATGCATGCAGCGGCACATTACCTCGGTTACGTTTCAAGGCCGGGCTCATATCTAAAAAAATAAAATCGTACTCTTGCTTTATTCGTTCAATCGCATCATTGAGTACTGTTTTATTTTTTACCGATTCCAACTCTTTTAGGTGCTGCATGGTTAATAAATCAACATAATCAGTATTAA
Organism: Pseudoalteromonas sp. PAR1; assembly: GCF_947311895.1. Classification (NCBI taxonomy): domain Bacteria; kingdom Pseudomonadati; phylum Pseudomonadota; class Gammaproteobacteria; order Alteromonadales; family Pseudoalteromonadaceae; genus Pseudoalteromonas; species Pseudoalteromonas sp. PAR1. The sequence continues at coordinate 103,661 of NZ_CAMZMY010000010.1, forward strand.
TAATATTAAGCTGACAAGATATATCACTAAAACACCATGATTCTGCTTTTGTTTGCGCATCCAATTTAAAAGGGTTTAAAGGGTTCAAGTCGATAATTAGTACTCTTGAACCTTGTAAACTTAAACGTCTAGCAACACTTGCACACAATGACGTTGACCCTTCATTGCCTGTTAAAGAAATAAAACAAATGCAACGTGCTTTAGCATTATCTATTTCGTTACACACAGCTTCTAGTTCTTGGTATTGCGCAGGAATTAATTTCATAAGCCCACCACTAAAGCTAGCACAGTAATAAAATCTAAGAAGTTTGATTTAAATTGACTCATTAAATCTTGCCCTTTATCAGGGACATAAAGTGTATCGCCCGCTCGTAGAACCGGTATGTAAGCTGAGTTAGGGTTTTTCACAAACTCTTCTAAATCAAATACTCTTGATTGCTCTTTGCAGCAAGAGTGGTTCACAACCACGATTTTGTCGATGAGTGCTGAACTTGATGGACCGCCTGCTTCTGCTAAAACATCAAGCACAGTCATGGTATCGTCAAAGCTATAGCGTCCTGGTTTTTCAACTGCGCCCATGATTCGAACAACTTGCTCTTTAGGTGTACGTAACCAGTCTTTGTTTTTTTCTGGGATATAAATGGTGTCGCCAGGTAAAACATGGGGAAATAATGTTTCATCGCCGGTTTCAAAATACATTGCAAGGTTTAACCTGCTAACTTTAGCCGTATTACCATTACGATGAGTAATACGAATATTACGTAGGTCTGCATTATCGGTCGGGCCATCAGCTGCAGCCAAAATATCAATAAAGTGCATGTTGGTATTAAAAGCATATCGACCAGGTGAACCAACCTGCCCCATAATATAAATTGATTTTCCAGACTCTTGGCGGATCCACTGTGATTTGTTGTCTGAAGGATCAACAGGTAACTCTTCAACTATAATGGTATCACCCGCTTGTAAACTCGGTAACGCATGCTTTTTAGCGCCACTAATTGTGTATTGCTCTAAATCAAAGCGTTTTGTCACTTCGCCATTTCTAACAATTTTAATGTCGTTTATATTGGCCCCTTTTGTTGGGCCGCCGGCATGGGCGAGTAAATCTGTAAAGTCCATTTCAGGGCTCCACTCATAACGGCCCGGAGATAAAATGGCACCTATAATTTTGATGGCACGTTTTGGGGGTACTTTTAACCAGCTTTTTTCGTTTTGATCGGTTTTCTCTGGTACAAAAATCACATCGCCTGGGTTAAGGCTTGGTACTTTTACTGTGACTATGCCTTCGCTGTAACCTTGTAAGTCAAATAAGATGCTTTCGCCTGCTGGAGTTAAGATTTTAATCTGACGTGTCTCTGCAAAGCGTGTTGGCCCCCCAGCATTAGCAAGAATATCTAAAAAGCTTGTATTTTCTGCGGCTTCATAGGCACCAGGCTTTTGTACCTCTCCCATGATGTACACGGTTCTTGATGTGGTATTCACATCATCGACCATAATTGGTACATAGATAGTAGAGCCCGCTTTGAGCCCTGGCATGGTATCGTTGCTTGGTTTATCTAAGTATGCTTTTAGATCAAATACCACTGGGGTTTTATCAACAATGACGCGAATTTTAGTTACATCAGCATAGCGAGTTACGCCTTCTGCACGCATTAATGCATCTAGCACACTCATATTTTCTTTAAAAGAGAAACTACCCGGGTTGTGCACTTCACCCAATAAAGTAATCGCACTGTTATCGCTCGCATCGCCAGAAGCACTTAATGTTTGAGCATCAAAATCAATTTGTACATTACCTAATAGCGGAGAAACAGGCACAAATACAGTATCAGCGCTTTGTAAGCTGGGAAGTAAATCTATGTTGCCTGAGTCTAGATACGCTTTATAGTTGAACTCTATAACTTCATTTGCACGGCGGATTTGTAAGCGGTCTAGTTGGGCGCCGGGTTTTAAGCCCCCAGCTCTGGCTATTACCATTTGAATGTTACCGTCGTTTGGAATACTAACTTGTGAAGGTTCATTCACATAACCCATTACATTAATAAAGATATCGCGCGAATGTATTTCTACATAAAAATCATCCATTGCAACAAAGACTTCACTGAGTGATTTTTTGAGCTGTGCTTCAATTTCTTTAAGTTCTAAGCCTGCCACATTAAAACGACCCAGCTCAGGCAGTGTGATAGAGCCATCTTTATCTACCTCAAATGGTTGAGAAAAATCAGCTTCACCAGGTAAATAGACGAAAAGCTTATTGCCCACTTTGATTTCTTCAGCAACCACTGAGGTTGCGAGAAAAATTAAACAAAGTAATAAAAGTAATTGTTTCATGGTATTACTCCTTAGGCCCGTTTAAGATTTTCGTCCAACTAGATAATGCAGGATGTTGCTCATTTGCTTTTTCGTCACCCTTGTCGATAATAATCGCGTTTACACGTCTATCTGAATGGCGCTTAAAACTTGAATCAGGTTGTTCGCTGTAAGGCGATAAACTTCCTTGTGTTAAGGTGGTCATAGTTGCAAGGTTTACCCCATAAACACCCAGCCAATGTTTCACTGTTTCGGCGCGTTTAAAAGCCAGTTCATAATTTGTTATTTGCTGACCACTAATATCAGCATGACCGACAAGCAATAACTCAACATTTTTCACTTGTTTAATTAGATCTGCAGCTTGTGCTAAGCGTGAGAGATACTTCGGCGTTACCTGAAAGTCGTTTAACGAAAATTGATTATCGCTATTCAAAAGCTCTGTGATCTGTTCTTTTAGAGAAACACTCATTGGCTCTTCTGCTTTTGTTGCTGCACCGCATTTAGTTAAAGCATTAACCGTCTCGAAGTGTTTAGTTAGTTGATTTAGTCCATGGTAATGAACGAGTAAATCATGCTCGGCATCAGACCACATTTTAGCCGCAATGAGTCGACGAATGCGGTTTTCGTATATCTGTGCTTTTAATAATTGAGCAGGCATACATTGTTGAATACCTTGTGCTTTTAGTAAATCAAGTTTGAGTACGTGATGTTCAAACTCACTAAGTACAATGGTTTCCTGTGTATCGTATATAAGCTCGTTTTGCTCATCGGTTAACGGGTAGTTCTGATATTTTTCAGCCCAGCCGCCTTGCCCTTCATCAGGCCAAGAAGCACATCCACCTAACGTGAGCAAAATTATGATAAAGAGTGTGTGCTTCATAACTCACCTCAAGCTATATCATTTTGTTCAATGAAAGGGATTGTTTTGTCTACTCTTAACAGACTCATTAACTTATGAGGCTGACCAGAGACATTAAGTAATGACAGCTTTTGGCCTTTCTTCTCAATGCGTTTATATAAAAAGACCATCGCACCTATACCAGATGAGTCGATAAAAGTTGTTTCACTAAAATCGAGTACAACGTTGGTTTGTTTACCTTGTGCTACTTCTTCGAATTGATCTTTAAAGCCGTCTACTGCAAGGCCCGAAAAATCATTTGGGAGTGTGATGTATTTACTGTCTGCAGATACTTTTGTGTTGTTAGCCATGATCTTCTACCTTTGTATTTGGTTAGTCATAGTTAACAGTACAACTACAGTGCCAGTTTATAACGCATTGATTTATATATTAATAAATGCTGGTTGATGCATAATGCAAACTTTTTTGATAGTAAAAATTGCATTATGCAACGTAATTTGCAGAACCTGTTATTGTCCTTTACCAGTGAAAACAACAAGTAAGGTTCGCAGGATAATTGATAATTCTAATTTTGCCCATGCAACAGGAGAAGACATACTCAATGAATAAGCGTAATCCCAACCTATCTTACTTCTGGCGTCTTCTATTGTTTCGTCGTATCCGTTCATTACTTGTGCAAGACCTGAGATACCCGGTTTCACCCCGTAAGTACGTTGACAAAAATAGGGAATATCTTTTTCCAGTTTGCCATAGAAAACTGGGCGTTCAGGTCGAGGGCCTATTAAAGACATCTCTCCTTTAAGAACATTAAAAAGTTGCGGAAGCTCGTCGATACGGGTTTTACGCATAAAACGGCCAACCGCTGTTATTCTTGGATCATCTTTACTTGCCCAAACTGCACCTGAGTGTGACTCAGCATCAACAACCATAGAGCGAAATTTGTAAACGTAAAAAAGAGACACAAATTCATCTGAGCTTTCGCCCACTCTCAACTGTTTAAATATCACTGGGCCTTTTGAGGTAAGTTTAATTACAACAGCAGTTATTAAGCAGATTGGCCATACAAGAGTGAGAAGTGCTAGCGCGCCAACAATATCAATTGTGCGTTTTATTATTTTAACTAGCGTTTTGGTTGAGACCTTACGAATTGACCTAACCCGTTTCCAAGGTTTGTCAAAGTAGCCAAGTTCGTAGCGAATGATTCCCCACAATGCTAAGAAGTAGCTATTTAATATATAGTTGATCTTATCAATCAAAGGTATAGGTGTTGAAAGTTGGCAAGTTGCTTTGACTATATGTGTAATGTGTAAAGACGCTATAGCTGTTGCAAGAGCTTGTGCCCACAATGTGTGTGCAATAAATGCCTCAAAAATAATGCTGGCATAGATAAAGGCTAAAATAATAGGCATTACACCACGCAGAACTTTATGAGAAAAATAATTAAGAAAAGTCCAACCTAAACGAGGATTTAACAAAATCATTAAGGCTTTAATTTGTTGCCAATTTCCAGCGCCTAAACGTACGCGGCGGGTGTAATCATCGCTTTGTGAATCGCAATCACGTTCGTATATCACAACGTCTTCGTCAAGTACCGCCTTGCCCCCTTTGCCCAATACTTTCATTGATAAAACAAAATCGTCATTTATGGTGTTTTGTTCAAGTTCAAACGCATCGCTTGAGCGCATAGCGAACATAGCACCAGGGACACCAATAACAGCACCAAGGTTCGATTCTGATTTCTTAATTTGATTTTGGTAATGCCAATAAACCTTTTGTGACTCAGGTGCATCGTCATCCAATGTGTACACACCGGTTAAAATACTGATAGAGGGATTAACAAAATGCTCTACAACTTTATTAAGCACATCAATGCTTAATAAGGCACTGACATCGGTAAAAAGTAGAATATCGTTTTGATATTTTGCAATGCCCATCAGGGTATTTAAGCCTTGTACTTTCCCCATATTCTCATCGCGAATATGAAAAAAGCACTGTACTCCTTGGCTATGAAGCACTTGTTGAGCTTGCATTGCCTGTTCTATCGTGTTGTCTGTACAGCCATCAAAATAAACATGGATTGAATAGCGACTGTTATCATAAATTAATGAGGCTAGATTATGGAGCTTCTCAGCAATGTGCTGCTGTTCATTGTAAGCGCACATTAAAATCGCAATTTTTGGTTGATACTTATCAGCACACTCTTGCTGTGTAGTTGGTTTTAACTTTCTTGAGGCAATCAGTTTTAACAAAATTGGGTAACCGATATGGTGATATATAACAACACACACCAAGGTAATAAATAGAAGCGTAACAAATGTCATACTAACCTCCTACATCAGCAGTGCTGAGTATAAATTATCGTATTTACTGCTCATTGTTCGTGCATCAGCAACCTTAATAGCATGGTGACGGATACAGAGTCCCCGCGGTAAAGTACAAGCTCTTTGAATTGCAGGAGCAAGTTGATTAAAGTCATTAACACTGACAAGTTCACCTTGCTCTGGAGTAACGACTTCATGAATGCCTCCCACATCACTGGCCACAATTGGAATACCACATGCCATTGCTTCAATTATTGAAAGTGGAAGGCCTTCGCGTTGAGAGTACAAACACATCACATCAATACTTGAATAAAATGCACGCATATCATGTACATTTCCCAAAAAATGAACCCGCGAAGTTAAGTGCAAGCTTCTTACCAAATTTAATAAATACTCTTTTTGGTCTCCATCTCCGGCAAATACCATATGAAAATCATCGGGTAAGTAGCGAAGTGAATGAATCATATCTTTATGACCCTTCCCTTCTATAAGTCTTGCTGCGCAGCCGATTAACCTAACATTATTTGGTAAGTTGAATTGTTCACGAGCTGCTTTAGCATCAATAGCCATAAAGTTTTCGCAATCTATGCCATTTAAAATAGTGCGCTCGGGGATAATCGCAGTTTTGGCTCTAAATTCGTCTGCAACAATGCGTGCGTCAGCAACCCAATATATATTAGTTAACGAATCTAATAACTTTGTAAAAGTGCGTTGCTTTGTATTAGTGAGGTACCATGCGTCATGTATTGTTGAAATATGCCGTACTGAACCTTGCGATAACGAACTTGCTATCCCCGCATAAATCAGTGGCCCAATGTGGTGGCTATGTATTATGTTAATATCATGCTCTTTGATTAGACTTTTGATTTTAGCTATAACAGATAAACTGATCCCTGGCTTTTTATTTAAACAAATGATGCGATGACTGAAAGGCTCAAGCTCAGGCCACTGTTCAAATGCAGTATTTCTATCTCCCTCAAGCGAAACAATAATACTTGAATGCTTAAATTGACTGTTTTGAAGCAGCGTTATTGCCATTTTTTCTAAGCCACCTACCTGTAAGTGTTGAACTAAATGCATAACATTCATGATTTTTCTCCTTCAATAATGCCGGTTAATTCCCCGTTATTGACGATAGGAAGTATTGTTACCACCTCAGTGTTAGTTAACTTTTCAATGGTTTGCGTGTCTTTTAAATGGCTATCACAAAGGGCTGCAACAAACACACTTGCACCACCTGTAAATATCCCTAAGATAAGTCCAACTATTGCAGTCATCATAATTGAGGTATTTATTGGTTGCGTTGGGCTATATGCGCGTTCAATTGTCTTAACTTTGTCAGGGCCTTCATATTTAACAAGCTTGCCGGTCACTTTGGCCATTTCGTAACGACTGAGCATATCTTTGTATAGTGATTGTTTTACTTCATAGTCACGCTCGAGTTTACGTAATTGCTTTTCAACATCACTGGTCACTAATAAACGATCGCTCACTAGCTTCACTTGCTCTTCTAACATGGCAAACTCTTGCTCTTGTTGTAGTAAGTTGTTGCGTGCCTCTTCAAGTGCTAACAGTTGAGAAACCAATACACTTGATTCTTTGTTATCTTGAGAAGGTAAGGTGTTCACTAACTGCCAAAGCTGATCGATATTTGTTGTACTTAACTGTTCGCTTTTCTCTAGTAATGCTTGTTGACGGCTTTTTAAATTAACGAGGGTACGTTTTTTCTCGATGATTTTGCTGTGCTTATCGGTATAGCGAGTGCGCAGCAAACTGAGTTCTGATTCTGTACGGATTATTTTTTCTTCTAAGTTTCCTAAAATAGGATTTGCTTGCCCTACTTTACTTACCAGTGCGTTAAGCTTTGCTTTTGCACCAGATAGAGCAATCATTTTTTGTTGTTTTTCAGTTAGTAAGGTATCAAATGTTTGCCGGTTACTATGAAGCACGGCTGGTAAAGTATTACTGTTTTGACTTTTAAATTCTGCTAGTGCTTCTTCTGAAGCCTCTAATTCTTCACGTAGACTATCAAGTTGTATGTAGAAAAATTGCTCAGACGTATCCAGAGAAGCTTTAGTTGGAGCAAGTAAACGCTCTATAAATTTTTCAACGACCTTTTCAAGCACGGGTTTCATTTGTGCTTGGTTATGCCAAATAAAGTTGATGCGGACCAGCTCATCACCAATCAAAGATAAAGATAAAGCCTTAGACAACTGTTGATGTATTTCTTCAACCTGTTTATTGCTGGCATTTTCAGGGATTAATTGTGTTTCTTTCGCTACAGAGATAAGTACTTTGCGACTGATAACTAAGGTGCGTAATGCTGCAATACGATCTGATAATTGAAATGAGAAAGATAAGTCATCTAAATATGGGTTAAGTAGTGCAGATTCTTCGATTAAAATAGTTGCATGATTGCTGTATTGTTTTTGTGCAAATAAAGCAAGCACAATCACGACGAGTGGCACAATACAAAACGGGATAATAAAAAGCTTAATACGCGTGTATAGCGCATAAAGCCCTAAATATAGTAACCGTTTGATTTGCTCTTTTACTAACATGATTTACCTATTGCTTTGCATTTTGCAAAATGTTTGGGTTATTGATTGCAAATTGAAAATAAATAACCCTGATACATTCATTTAATAAGTAAGTTGCAGGTCTCGAGCCAAAATGCAAAAAGCTGCATGTTGTAGCTATACAAGATGCAGCTTTTAGGTTTTACGATTAAATCAGCAAAATCTTAGTTGTTTACAAACTAACGTTGCTTTTGCTTGCCAACTATGATTATTAGCTTGCTGAGATTGATTGGTTCGCCAGTTTAAGTTTTGTGATTTACTTAAGCTAACTGCATAGTCAATTCGATCGATAAAACCTTGATGGGTATCTGCTATTAAGATGGTCTCACGATAAGGATTAACCGCAGCAAAGCGTGTTGTAACGATTGGTGTGCCTGTGGCTATGTATTCTTTTAACTTGAGTGGATCACAAGATCTTATCTGCTCATTATCAACAAACGGTAAGATCGATACTTGCCAATGCTGTGCAAATGAAGCTAAGCGATGATGCTCTACAGCCTTTATATGGGTTACATTGTCCAACTTGAGTAGCTCAGAGAAATCTTCTATGAGGTGTCCTATTAACACTAATTGATACTCAGGCCTCACTTTAGCAAGAGTCAACAATAAGGCTTTATCAAGCCAAGCATTTAAGGAGCCATAAAAACCAATAATTGGTTTGCTTATTTGCTCAAGTTCTCTGGCTTTTGCTGTTTGCGTAGTAAAAAGTGCTAAATCAACCCCATGAGAAAGCATTTTCACTTTGGATTTTGGCATTTTGTTGGCAAGTCGCTCGCTAACAACATAGATAGTATCTGCTTTTTTGATAAGTTCACTTTCAAATGGCGCAACCATTTTATGATCAACACCAGCCAGTGCTGAGAAGTCATCACCACAATAGTAAATTACTTTATCTTGCTCTCTTGGAGAAATTAAACTAATTGCTGTTGGCACACTTAACCAATACACAATTGGCTCATCACCTATCAAACCTTTTTTATTAAAAATCCACTTATTATATAACCTTACAATAAGGTTATCGTGCCAAGGTAAAACAGCTAATGTGTGCGCTGTTAAATCTAAATTGAGGCTATGATCAGTTGTTTTAGCATTTGGGCTTGAGCGCTTTGATAAAAAAAGACTTTTTAATTTATTAAAAACTCGTTTCACATCAATCAAGCGAAATGTTGGTTTGCGCATCCCAATCGAGTTAATCCAAATAACCTGATGCTGTTTTGCTAGTTGTTTGAATAGATGCTGTGTACTACTTGGGTGACTTTGCCAGTCTTCGCCGAATACAATAAATTTCATAGCGAATCCTTAAGCTGTTTAACAACTTTTGCTGGGTTACCGGCAACGATAGTATTTGCAGGTACATCTTTAGTTACGACAGCGCTTGCTGCAACAATAGCCCCTTCACCGATTGTTACTCCTGCAAGTACAGTTGCACCAGTACCAATCCAAGCGCCTTGTTTAATGATGATATCGCCTACTTGGCACTCATCATCAGGCTCACCCTTTGCACGTCTTTGTGAATTTAATGGGTGACCAGGAAACCCTGCTAGAAACACCCTACCAGCAAGACGCACATCGTCCTCTAGAATGATATTACGCCCCACTGAAAATGCGTTTTGCCAGCCAATATCAACATTACTGCCAATCATAAGCTTAGGTGTGTATTCGCCCTGACTCCGCCCACAAAATGTTGTAATACCACTAATGCGCGTATTATCTTTACAACTAATTTCGAGTTTGCCTAATATTTGTGGCATTCCTGAATAAAGATATAAATTAGCTTTAGTGCCTTTAATTTGGCTTTTAAATAACGGTGTGTAATAAAAGATACGTGCCATCTCGCTAATCGTTGTGCTAATAAGTAAATGCAGTTTAAACAGCAAGGAATGTACACCGGGGATCACCCAAATTTTCGGATTGCGAATAGCTTTTGCAAATTGAAAAAGTGATTTTGCAAATGGGCTGTCACTTGATTTTAACCAATGTTTAAGTTGTTCACTCATGTGCGTTCTCCCGTTGTCTATCCATTACCAGCTTTTCTAAGGCAATTGTTAAAGCAAGGATTATATAAATAGGCCATGTAAATGCTTGAGTTAAAAAGGTTCCAGACACCATAAAGCCAATTAAACCGCCTTTTAACGCTTTCGCATTTACCGCTATTTTTTCATCATTTAACTGCGTATTTATCAAAAATACTCGGTTTAAACTGCGGTAAATACAGGCAATCACTAATATGAAAATGCATATGCCAACAATGCCTGTTTCACCTAAAACTTGAAACCATGTACTGTGTACTGCATGATTCTTGCCATCCCAATGGGGGCTGTAAAAATAGTAATTAACAACAAAATTATTAACGCCAACCCCCGTTAGTGGGTTATGAATCGCCATATTGATCGCTGCTTGCCATGCATAGATACGGCCCATAGCAGATTCATCAACTCCGCCTTCATGTGAACCACCACTTTGCCTATCAGCAATACCAGCAAACGCTACCATAGCAAGCATTCCAACAGCACCAATACAAGCTACAACTACGGGGTTCTTAACTTTTTGATAAATAAAGAAGCTAATCACTGCTGCAATACCGAGTAGTCCGCCTCGACTTTGAGTCGCAATAACGCCGCTAATAGCAATCACTAAGCAAATTAATGCAATTATTCGTCTGACTTTATGCGCACTTGTATCAAACACTTCTGCTGCTAAAAACGACACAGGGAACATCATTACCAATGACAAGTCATTGGGATCACCTAATTGTGAACGTAGTTCACGTGAGATTGTCACGCGTGTCCCTTCAACTAAACCAATCCCATTCATTTTGTTACTCAGTGCCACTAAGGCTATGGCAGCACCAGAAATCATGATGCCAATTCTGACTGCATTAAAATGTTTAAGTGATGTCATCCACCAAGAAATTGCAAAGACCATTATGAGCACTTTAGTTAAAACGCCACTCCAGTATTCCATCGCAAGTCCACGATTAGACGCACTGAATACACACACGGTTAGCCAGACAAACCATAAAAAGAACACAAGGTGACTTGTTTGCCAGTGAGGCTTAAGTTTTTGAGAAATGAAAAGATGCCAAACAATACCAAGCAACGATGCAAGTGCTAGCAGCTTTGGTATTTTAAAAGGCATTAATATTGGAAATGCCTCATGGAGTCTAAAGTAACTAAACAGGATGAATAATATAATAAATGCAACACTGACTTTTACCGCAGTGAAGGCAGCGAATGGCAGAAGCAACAAAGCAAATACAGCAATTGGCCCTACCATTGCGTATGTCACTGCTACAGCAAAAGTAATTAAAATGCCATTAATTAAAAGCGTGTTTTGTTTATAGTAATTGAGCATAATCATGCCCCTTAACTAGCTTTTTAATGGCAGGTAAAAATAGTGACTTATATTGGAAGGCTAATCCGGTAATGTAAAAGACAAGAATAAGCCCTTTAGCTGTTAGTGAACTTTCAAATTGCAGTGTTACAAAGGTTATTGATACTAATGCAATCCAACTTGGGATAACAGCAAAAAAATCTAGCTGCAAAGGCTCAAGATGTTGACTCAAAATGTAAAAACACACTAATTTAAAGCTTTGCATGATAGCTAAAGCGGCTATTACGCCTTCAACTGCAAAACGTGGCACCAAGAAATACAGTAAAGTTAACCCTAAACATGCAGTTAGCAAATTAACAACAGATACATACACACCATTTTTATGCATGTAACAACCAATATTTAAAATGTCACTGTGATGTCTGATAGCAACAACTAATATTAGCAACACGAGCCATTCGTCATGCCCATGATAGTGAGCTGGTAATACAAAATTAAGTAATAAAGGCGCAATAATGGCCATTATAACGCACAATACAAGACCCGTATTCAGAGACAAAATAGCATACTGTTGATACTGTAATTTGTTTGTTTTGATAAGGTTAAAGCGTTTAGCAAACCACCATAGTCTAATTGGCTCAAAGGTGAATGAGGTTATAATTGCAAACTGAGCCGCAACATAATAATTAGCTAACAATTTTTCATCGAAGTAAGCAACAATGAACCAATTTTCTGCACCATTACCTGCATAAACAAACAACCCCGATGAAATTATAGAAAGTAAAAACACACCCTGAGATTTTTTGATTCGCCAACTAAACTCTGCGTAGCTAACTTTTATTGCATCAGCAATATCATGAACAGTGAAAGCTAAAATAATTAGGGTGCACACAACTCCTGAAACCATCACGCCGGTGATATTATAGCCAAGCACTAATAAAGTAATTGTTAAACAGGTTTGAATCAGTGCATGAGAAACGCTGTAAAAACAATACTTTTGCGCATGATCAAATAGTCGATAATAGGTATAAGGAATACTTAATATGGCTGCTAGCGCAAGATTTATTATTAATAACTTGAGATCTATCAGCTTGATATTGGCGGGTAATGCTTTGATGATATCTTCTGAAAAAACAAATCCAAAAAGAATGAACATTAGACAGAACAATAGAATTAAGATTAAAGCGTCACGGAACAATGCCATTTTTTCTTTAAAAGAATCGTATTGTTGCTTTAGCAATAACTCAGGTAACCCTAATGAAACGACCAGAGAACATAATGCAGACAGTGTTACTAGGAAGTTTAATTGACCAAACTCCTGTTGTTCTAAAAGGCGAGTTGTAATGGGTAAAAGTATAAAACCCATTCCTTTTACCGCAAAAATTGCACATGCAAAGTAGCCAATTTGCTTTAAGTTACTCATGGTCGTTCCTTATAAAGATTCAACCCATTGTGATAACCGTTCTGCCTGTTTTATTGCGTTATAGTTTAGATTTACATGCTGTTTAGCATTTTGACCTAGCATATAACGCTGATGTGGAGAGAGTTGCTGGAATTTAAATAGCATTTTGCTAATAGCAGAAATGCTCCCCGGCATGCATTTCATTCCAACTTGGGGTGTGACAATTTCGTTTGCCCCCATTAAGGTGGTGGTGAGTACAGGTAAACCAGAGGCCATAGCTTCTTTTAACACTAACGGGCCTGTATCCCTATCACCGTTTTCTGCAATACAAAATGGTGCAATTAGAGCTGAATAGTAAATTAGGTTTTCGCTGACCCAATCATGTGGTTTTTCACCTAAAAACCGGACAGACTTTCTTATTCCTAACTCTTCAGCCATAAAGATTAAATCGTTCAACATAGGGCCATCACCAACAATATCAACAGTGATCCCAAGCTCTTTCGGAATTTGTCTCAAAGCAGGTAATAAGAACTGCAACCCTTTTTTTTCGACTAACCGCCCTATAAAAATTAGCCGGACGGACTCATTAAGTGATGTGGGGCTATGATTAAATTGACTGGTATCGATACCACAATGCAGTAACTTAACGTTACTGTCAGAAAAGCGCTTAAATTGCATAGCCATTTCTTCACAGACAGCTATCGAAAAATCACAAAATGCGAGTTTAGGTCTTAGGTCAGCACTGTTTACATAAACATCATGTCCGTGGCCAATTGATGATACTGTTATATCAGCAAGTTTCGCTGCGACAATGCCATAAGCAAGTGGCCCATGCATAAAATGACAATGTAGATGATCAATCTTTGCCGCTTTTATGTAACGTGCAATTTGATAACCATACGCAAGTAATGATTGAGTTGAAATTGATTTAAATTGAGCTGCAGTGTGAGCTGCTTTTGCTAACTTATAAATATCTAGCATTGAAGGAAATATTGATTTAAACGCTGGTTTAGTGATTTTTTTCACTTCAATAGCGCTGGTTAAGTTAATCAACACACTGGTTTTTTCGAAGGTTAACACCGTCACCTTGTGCCCTGCGTTTAACAGCGCTTTTATTTCTGTTACAACAAAGGTTTCTGATGCAATCGGAAAGCTTGGGACTAATATAGCAATGTGCTTCATAAAAAAACGCTCCTACAAATACGGTTATAAGAGCTATGGCAAGTTCCATACCCGACAAAAAAGCCGCTAAATTCCCGAAATGAGATAAAAACATGCTTAGCATTTGCAAAATGCAACGCACAAAGAGAAAAGACTTAGTAATTTAACAGAAAATACAGATTTAAAGCTGGCGTCTAAATTGCGTATCCTTTACTACGTGAAGAAATGCTTTTGGAGCATATTATGAACAGCCAAGTCAGTATAATCATTCCAAACTACAACTGCTTACAGTATTTAGATACTTGTATTAACAGCATTTATCAGCAAAAAAATGTTCAGTTCGAGATCATTATTGTCGATGATGGCTCCACTGATGGCAGTATCAACTACCTACAACGACTCGCCGCTGAAAAAAATGAAGTACGGATTTTTAGTCAACAACGAAAAGGCGTTGTTGCTGCTCGTAACCTTGCAATAACACAAGCAAAGTCAGAGTACTTAGCTTTTTTAGATGCTGATGATTATTGGTCTGCTGATAAGCTTGCTAGTCAACTTGCATTCCATCTAAAACATCCTGATTGTGTGTTAAGTTTTACTGACTATATGCATTTTAATGAACAGAACGAGGACATTATTGGTTGTTTCGACTATTGGCCTGAATTTAAATGCAATAAAGAAAGTAAAGATTTCCAATTACTTGAAAACCCAATCAGCCAAATGATCACCACCAATATTGTTGGTACATCATCAGTAATGGTTAAACGTTCAGCCATTGTTGATGTGGGTGGTTTTGACAATAAGTTAAGTAGCGCTACCGATTTAGATTGCTGGTTAAAATTAGCTAAACGCGGTGATGTAGCCTACTCAACACAGTGTGCAATGCACTATTTAATGCGCGCCAATTCTATTACAGCAAACAGAGAAAACCGTTTAGCGGCCATGGTCGAAATAATTAATCGTAACCAATCTGTTGTATCAAACAATGAACTTAAAAAAATCAAAGCGCGATTAAGTGAATGCTATGGTGAATTTTATAGGGAGCTTGGTTACTACTCAAAGGCATTAGCCTACTCTTACAAAGCGTTTTGGTTATTTCCACATAAACGAAATTTTAAACATGTTTTGTATGATTTAAGGCATTTACTTGGGGCCCAATCATGAAAACAACCATTTTAATCATTGATGATGATGAAGCTATATTACGTGCCCTATCGCGTTTACTATCACAAGACCATGTTGTTGTATGCTTTAGTGACCCATGTGCAGCGATCAAATATACAAAATTAAATAATGTAAACTTAGTTATATGTGATTTACTAATGCCAACGTTAAACGGTTTAACTGTACTTAAAGAAATTCACCTGATCCAACCACATTGCTCGCGAATGCTACTTACAGGTTATGCTGAGTTAGAAGCAACTAAGCATGCGATATATAAAAACATCGCCAATATCATTACAGCAAAGCCATGGGATAATTTTGAGTTAAAGATGGTAATCAATCTTTTGATAGAAAATAGCTTTCTACGCGCTAATCAATATGTCGAAAAAGAAAGTTGATAGCTTAGTAAATGGTGATCACTACCTTTGATGACTTGCGTGTGTACTCCAGAAAGTCGCGTTCCTTGGCTTACAATACAATTATCAATTGGTAAACCCGCTAACGAAATAGCCAATTTATTTTCTACAGCTGACCAACTTGCATAGTTACGACCTTGCTGAGAACAACTGTTGTTATGATTTAAAAAATAACGTGACCAAGGCACAGTATTAAAATCCCCGGCTATAAACCAATGCCCTTTTAATTGAAGCATTTGTTGATCAACTTTCGATAAAAGATAATTTCTTTGCTCCCATAAAAGCTGATTTCTGGGTGATGGCGGATGCAGTAAAATTGTACTCACGACTGTATCTTTGAACAAAAAGTTAAGTTGTACAAAACCTAGTTTTGGGTTACCTAAATACCTAATTTGTTTCTGGATAATTGGATGTTTTGAGATAACAATAATTCCAAATGGCGCCCCTTCAACTTCAGCATAGCCAAATAAATGATAACGTCCTTTAAGTTCACTAAGTAGGTGACGCTGTTTATCATTAAATTCAAACAAAATGAGTATATCGTTGTCGCTATTAACTAGCTGAGTATTAATTATGTCGGTTAAGTATGGATTACTATAATGGACGTTTGCTTGCGCTATTTTTATATCACCTGGTTGAGAGTCAGCTTGATTAAAATAATTGTAATGATGAAAGATCAGTACCGTACTTAATACCACGCACACAGCGCCCAATTTCTTAGCCTTATGAACACAAGCCATTGCAAACAGCAAGCTAAACGCAAGCATTTGCCCTCTTAATGAGGCGATAAGATCAAACCAATAGTTATCAACTTGGTTAAAAGCCAATATAAGTATGCAACTATATAAAATAAAAAGTATGAAATTCATCGACCCTCCCTTTGTTGAATTTATAGTTGCATAATTCATTCCTTGCTGAGTTTTTATTTACCCAAAATGTTGTATGATGTGTTCTTCATTATATAAATAATAAGTACCCATAGGTACTTATTACATTAAAAATATTTGTCGATTATTTAATCGAAACCGTTGATCATTTTTTCGCAAACAACCGGTGTTGGTCTATGGTTATCATCAACAGCTACAAAGGTAAAGCTGCCAGAAATAGCCAAGTGTTTATCATCTTTATGCATTCTTTCTAAGAAAATCTCAACATCTACTTTAAGGCTGGTATTACCTACATGTACAACTTTTGAAATAAGCTCAGCAAATGTTCCAGCAGGAATAGCTTCTTTAAAATCCACACGGTCAGACGAAATCGTTACAAGTGGCTTTCTACAAAAACGCGTAGCAGCAATAAAAGCCACTTCATCCATCCAAGCTAATGCATCACCACCAAATAAAGTATTATGGTGATTAGTACGGCCAGGAAAAACAGTTTTTGTTACTGAAGTTGTTGAATCAGCAATACGCTTTGCAATAATAGCGTCACGATCGATTTGTTGTGTCATAGTCTCTACTTTTCATTAGCTAATGTGTCTTGCATCATTAGCGCAGGGTCAAGGCGTTCATTCTTCCAATTAAAACGCCAGTCTAAATGAGGGCCAGTTACGCGACCAGTCGCGCCAATTTCAGCAATTTTATCACCACGCTTAATTTCATCCCCTATTTTGACATCTAATTTACTTAAATGAATGTAAGTAGAGGTAACGCCATGGCCATGATCAAGAATTAACGTGCCACCTGAGTAATATAAATCTGCATCAGCAAATACCACAGTGCCACTTACAGGCGCATACACTGGAGTGCCTGTTTTATTTGCAATGTCTAAACCAAAATGCGGTCTGCGTGGCTCACCATTAAAGTATCGCTGGCTACCATAAACACCTGAGATACGCCCAGTTGCAGGTTTATAAACTGGGTCTAAAAAGTATCTTAAGTCAGAATCAACTTGCCTAGCTTTACGCACAGCAACAGCTTCACGGCTAATACGCTCAGACACTTCTTTAGGTGGCGAAACATATTTTTTTGCAACACCAGTTATTTTATCAATTTTATAGTCACGCTTGGTGATTGTAATTGCTTGCTCGTGGCTCACACCATTACTATCAACCCAAGAAAGATTGTGATTTGTCTCAGCATCACGACCAAAACCAAATACAAACTCACCATTTTCTGAAAGCTTAAGTTTCTCGCCATTAAAACTAACGCTTTTAACACCTTCAATTTGACCTGTTACTAAACCACCTTGGGTTAAATGTCCTTTTAATTCAACAGCACTTGCAGTAAGTGAGAACAGCCCTGCAAACGCTGCTACTAGTAATCCTTTACGCATAACTGATTGACCCTTTGCCAACACCTTCATAAGCAGTAATTTTTACCTCTGATTCAGGGTATTGGTTTTTAACTTGAGAACTTAAGTAGTCTGCAATGCATTCAACAGTGGTATCGCAAGGTAAAATGTCGCAGCGAGACTTATCAATTGCCATTTCAAAATAGCCTTGCTGTGATGTATACGCAAAACACACATCGTTGTCTTGTGCAGTTACATGTTTAAGGTCTGCTTTGTTAATTTCATCTTCAGCAGTGGCTAAATAAATGTCTTCCCATTTATCTGCCCATTCTTTTTGTAAGCGTGGCATAGCCATACCATCAAGGCTAATACCAATTTGCGAACGGTGACCATGAATAATACGCTGGCAATTACCATCATGCTTTTTAAGGCCATGGCTGTAATGATAGTAAAAGCTTTGGCTATGCTCTGGGTATAAATTGATTTCGATCTTTTCGATGTTACTAGGTAGCTCAGGCATTATCGTTTTAATCAAAAACTCAGTTACTGATTTTTCGTCAACAACATCCGCATCAATTAAGCAAAATGCTTGGTTAGGAGCACTCATAGCTAAGTGATAATTATCACCAAAATGGCAATCTAGCACGCTATGCTCAGCATGCTGTGTTAGTGAACCGTTTAATTTGGCAGGCACAGCAAGTTTGTGGTCGATACAGTTATCAATAATGCCCTTGATTTGCTTTTTAACTAAGCCAAAATCAAGCACCATCGACTCATCATTTAATTGGCCATGCAGAGTTAAATCCACAATCCAGCTCTCGCCAACTGCGCCGCGTTTATTACACAAGTAAGAAAAATCAATCACTGTCAGTGAGTTTACAAAAAGGATCATAAATTTCCTTTAGACTGGTTAAAGAATCACAGCAATTATAATGATTTTTACTTCACAATGCGCGGTTTTATCTCCCTTTATCGGCTACAGTTTAATTAAATGGTCATAAAACAAGCGAAAAATAGTAAATAATTAACTGCTCCGAGTTGTTTAGCGTACAAGTGTACGCTAAAGTACGTGGCAATTTCTAAGCGATGAATGAGAGTTATGGAACCTAAAAACAGCTATACAAAAGAAGAATTGGTCCTTTGTGGTCAAGGTGAAATGTTCGGTGAAGGCAACTGTCGTTTACCAAGTGACAACATGCTAATGATGGACCGCATTATCTCTATCACTGCTGACGGTGGTGAGCACGGTAAAGGTCAAATTGTTGCAGAACTAGATATCAACCCAGATCTTTGGTTCTTCGACTGTCACTTTAAAGGTGACCCAGTAATGCCAGGTTGTCTTGGCCTTGATGCTATGTGGCAATTAGTTGGTTTCTTCCTTGGTTGGTCTGGTGGTCCAGGTCTTGGTCGTGCACTTGGTGTAGGTGAAGTTAAATTCACAGGTCAAATCTTACCAACTGCTAAAAAAGTAACTTATCGATTAGACATGAAACGTGTAATTAAACGTAAATTATTCATGGGTATGGCAGATGGTACTGTTGAAGTAGATGGTCGTGTTATCTATGAAGCAAAAGATCTTAAAGTAGGTCTTTTCCAAGATACATCTGCGTTTTAATCTTTAATTTAAGATACAAAATAGCAGATACAAAAAAGCCCCTAAATGGGGCTTTTTTGCGTAAATAAGGTGCCTATATTAAGTTTTAAACATGTTTCGGTTTTCAATGGCTTCTCGCCAGCCACCTAACCATTCAGATTTAGGATCGACTTGTTGATAAGGGCATTGTTCTTTAGAACGGCCTGCCAAGCCTGCTTTATAACCTTGAGAATGAGCTCTTTCTAAACGATCTCTTTTCTGTCTCTTCATAGGTAATATCCTCACCTTTTTATATTTATAGATATGTAGCGAAATTGACATCTACATTTAATGAATAGTTAATAAAACTGTTAAATTCAAATAGCAAAAAGCAATTAAATAAATTGACAATAACTAACGTGCTGATGCTCAATGAATTAACATTTAAAATGACTAAGTGGTCGTACCTCTTTAACTAAAACCATCTATTAATACACTTAAATTCAGCTAAAAACGATACAGCTCTTTTTAGCTTCAGTATTTGTGACCAACATCATTTGCGCAAAGTTCCCAATTTAATTGTAATCATGACAAATTTATGATGATTACAATTTAAGCAATATAGTTCTTGCATATTAAAAACCAATCGGTCTAATATGGTTGGCATGGAAACAAATAACTCTGTGCCAAGCCGTCGTGGCAGGCCACCAAAAATAGCACGTTCAAATGCAGATACTCGTGCCCTATTAATTAATACCGGGTTAGCTGTATTAACCGAAAAAGGCTTTAGTGCAACCGGCATTGATTTAATCTTAAAATCAGCTCAGGTACCTAAGGGCTCTTTTTATCATTATTTCAAAAGTAAGAATGATTTTGGCCTAGCTCTAATTGATGCATACGACAGCTATTTTCAGGCCAAGTTAAGGCGCCATTTAACAAATAGTGCAACTACCCCTCTTGAGAGGATTGTGCTGTTTGCCAATGACGCCAAACAAGGCATGGCAAAATTTGAGTTTAAGCGCGGCTGCTTAATTGGCAATTTAAACCAAGAGCTCAGCTATCTTGATGAGCCAATGATTTACCGAATTAAGCAGGCTTACACCAGCTGGCAAGCTTTAATTGAGCAGTGCTTAATCGACGCCAAGCAGCAAAAACAAATACCTCAAGTTTCAGATTGTAAAATGCTTGCTGAGTTTTTCTGGATTGGCTGGGAAGGCGCAGTAATGCGCTCTAAACTTGATAAATCAAGTGAACCACTTACCCTTTATACAGCACAATTTTTACGATTAATTTTATAAAGCCGTTTTAATGCGGTTTTATTTTAACCATTAAAAGACGATCGGTCTAAAAGGAGTCACCATGACAACATCAGTAAAATCGGTAGTTATTAATAAAGATGATCAAGGCTATCGTGCCGAATACACAGACTTTCCTGTAGAGAGCATCCACCAGCATGATGTAAATATTGATGTTGACTACAGCACGTTAAATTACAAAGATGCCTTAGCAATCACAGGTAAAGGGCCAGTGGTAAGAACATTTCCTATGATCCCCGGGATTGACCTTGCAGGCACAGTGACAGAGTCTAAAAGCGATGAATTTAAAGTTGGCGATAAAGTGCTGCTAAATGGCTTTGGTGTTGGGGAAAAATACCTAGGTGGCCTAACTGAAAAGGCGTCTATGAGTGCTGATTGGCTCATCCCCCTACCCGCTAATTTAACACCTAAACAGGCTATGCAAATTGGTACTGCAGGTTATACCGCAATGCTGAGTATCATCGCTTTAGAAAAACAAGGTATCACACCCAAAAGTGGTGAAATACTTGTTACCGGTGCCAATGGCGGCGTGGGTAGTTTTGCTATCTACTTATTAAATAAACTTGGCTTCGATGTAGTTGCGACAACAGGTCGAATGAATGAAGCGCAGCACCTTGAAAACTTAGGCGCAAAACGCGTTTTATCTCGCGAAGAATTCTCAGCACCTGGTAAACCACTCGCTAAAGAGCAATTCGCTGGCGCAATTGATTCTGTGGGTAGCCACACCCTTGCAAATGTGTGTGCATCGATTAAATACGGTGGTGTTGTAACAGCGTGTGGGTTAGCACAAGGCATGGACTTTCCAGCAACGGTAGCGCCGTTTATCCTTCGTGGCATTAGTCTAATGGGTATAGATAGTGTAATGCGCCCTAAAGCTGATCGAATTGAAGCATGGCAACGTCTTAGTGAGTTAGTTGAAACTCAGTACCTCGACACCATTTCGCAAGAAATACCGCTATCTAAAGCCATAGAAAATGCAGAAGCGTTATTAAAAGGTCAAATTCGCGGCCGCGTTGTAGTTAATTGCAAAGAATAAGCTCGAATATAAACATTCTTAGCAAGTTAGCTATAAAACTAGGGTAAAGGCAATTATACTTACCCTAGTTTTGTAATACCGGACAGTCTAATGAGTAATAAAGAAATTTTCAGCAATAACCCACTGCAAGGTGTAGGTATCGAGCAAGTAGTGACAGAGCTTGTCGAGCAATATGGCTGGGAATTGCTCCACGCCTATATGCGTTTAAACTGCTTTAAAAATAATCCAGATGTTAAATCTGCGGTTAAGTTTTTACGTAAAACACAATGGGCTCAAGAAAAAGTCGAGAACTTTTATTTGTATCGCCTTAAAAATTTACCACGCCCAGACGATGTAAACTACGAGCTGCCACCTCGAGATCGCGTGATCCCTGCGGATCAAAAACCTGGTGAACCGTGTGAGTTAAGTTTTACCGACGCTAAACGCATTCACGCAAAAAAAGAAGCCAAGCAACAAGCACGAACCCGTAAACAGCGTTCAAGTGCGAGTAATCCTTGGGGCAACTAATCAACAATTGCTAGTTACAAGCTGTCAATTTATAAGAGCCGCCTGTTGAGGCGGTTTTTTATGTGAGTTAGCAAGTTAATATCTTCAAAACCAGTCAAACTGGTCAATATTATTTTTTATTAATTTAAGGGTAACGTGGTTATGTTAGACTGAGTGCATCATCATTAATGTCATTTAAAAAGGATGTATATGTCTAACTACAACGAATCACCTGAACAAATCGCAAACGCAACGCAAGATTTCGTGATGCAACAAACTATGTTGCGTATTAAAGATCCAAAGCCTTCTTTAGATTTCTACCAAAACGTTTTAGGCATGAAGTTACTGGGTAAATATGATTTTCCTAAAATGGAGTTTACGCTGTACTTTTTAGGTTATGAGCAAGAAATGCCAAAAGCCACCGATAAAGAAAAAGCACAGTGGGTATTTCGCCGCCCTGCTCTTATCGAGCTTACGCATAATTGGGGCACAGAAAACGACGACAGCTTTGCTGGTTATCATAGTGGAAATGATGAACCAAAAGGCTTTGGTCATATCGGTATTAGCGTGCCAGACGTTTACGCTGCGTGCGAACGTTTTGCAAAATACGATGTTGAGTTTGTAAAAAAACCAGACGATGGCTCGATGAAAGGCCTAGCCTTTATTAAAGACCCAGATGGTTATTGGATAGAGATACTTTCTGCTGAAGGGATCACTGAGATAATTGAAGAGCATAAGTAAAAGCCAATTACCCACAAACCTGCTATTTAGCAGGTTTTTATTTCATAAATTAGAAATTTTAGAATCTAATTTCTAAAAATTAGAAAAACCACTACTTTCATCATCACTTGATACTGTAACTGAAAGCTCTTCATCTATGCTTTCAAAAACTAAAAAGTTTATTGGTTTACAGCAAACCTGACAATCTTCAATATATTGCTGATTTAAGTCTGCTGGATCCAGTAAGATTTCTATTTGCTCACCACAATAGGGACAAGTAATCTTTTTCTCTGTTAATTGATTCATGAGCCAAACTCCTTACTATTGAGATCACTTTTAGTGACTTTGTTTAAATAAATTCAACATGTAGTTATTAGTTTCATCAAAAAGCTCATGGCACTTAGGAAGGTATCCCCAAATTCTTAATGTTGTTTTACCCTTTTCGTAAGATAAACCTATCTTATCTAAAAGCTCAGTTAAGCTCTCTGAGTGATCATACTCTTTTATAGATTGATGCCTTCTGACGTCTACTATTTCTTCAATAAAGTATAAATCTAACCACTGAACACCAATAAAAGGAAATGGTAAATGATAGCACCACTCACAATCCCATTCTGATATTTGCCCAGTTACCCATTTCGAACGAAAAGGTGGTTTCCAATTTTTCCATTCTCGAACTTCACAGATGAGCTCATTCCACTTTGTATTGTTTGCAGCTCCTTCAAGATTCCGCATTTTAATAAATCTTAATGCATCAATTTTGTCTTTCTCATTAGCTGAAGCATCAGCCATAGGCAAAAGGCTCATATGTCTAACACTCTTTTGGGATCTCGCGGATAAAACTCATCGGGCTGTCTGGTGCATAAATCAAATTCACGGGTATTTTTGTAAGGTAGCTTCATAAAGCCTGCTACACCTACATCTGTGATACTAACCGCGTATTGCATAAGCTTACTTAATAAACGTTTAAATTCAGGTTCTTTACTGGCATCTAGCAGACGATAGTAATGGTGTATCTTCATCCTATCAGGTAAGGCTTCGAAAATGATACAGCCCGTGTGGTGTATTTGGTTAAGCTCAAATACGCATTTTATGACCTTTTTCGGGAGCTGTAATTGCTCATCCGGGTCTTTACCATCTTCAAAGTAAGAATGCGGTCTGGTTACGTCTGAGGCTTGTACATCCATTACTTCGTAATCAAGCTCAGGTAAATGTTCAAACTTAAAAGCACCGGTGCCATCACGCTCTAGCTGAATGGTCTTACGCGCATCAAACAAACAACATTTAAAGAGACCTTTTTGTTCAATTCCCTGTGCTAACATCACCGTGTTGTTAATGGCATCGGTGAAGGCTGTACCAAGTGTTTCATCATGCAGGATAAGTGATGATTCAACAAACATTGAGTTTTCTTTCCAATGAAAACTTAAACCCCCTACTACCGGGTATTTTGCTAATCGGCTAATAGAGGCCAAAAATGCTTTTTCGGTGTCGCCGGTATCAAATAAAAACTCTTTGTAGTATCTATCGAGCTGAGCATCGTTTACATCAAGTAATTGTTTATTATGGTCAGCTTGTCTTAAAAATTGCTTTCGAGAACTGTAAACCACTGTATCTGGGTGCTCATCAAACTCACTAAACCAATAAGGGATATAAGGTCGAATGACTTTACGAGGCAGTTCAGGTAGGTACGCTTTAGCCATTGTAGGCATGTTACGCATAAAATAATCACCTGCGCCATCTCGGGTTGCCTTATCTTTTGAAAGCATACCGTCAATGACCCGGGCAAGCTCCATAGGTAAATTTAAGCTTGTAGCCGGAATAACCGCCGCACCAAATCGGCAAGATTGTGCGGAGGCTAATGCATAGAGAGTTGATGCAACACCTTGTTCATCAAAACGTGGCGATGACTGCCCGCCCGACATTTGCTCATCACCTATAAAATACACATCACCCATACGAGCATTGGTGGTGCTAATATCAGCAGACATAAGATCCATAAAATTGCTAGCAACCGGATTCCCCTCTGAGTCTATTTGTGCATAAACAGAGCTGCCCCAGTCTACCAATGACAACTTATTAGTTTGTTCATCATAAACAATGTTAGAGGGTTTAATATCACCATGCACAATTGGCTGTGGGCTTAAGCCATTTTTGTGTTCGCGTAAATCTACCAGCACATTACGTAACCTAAGAGCCAGCGCCATGACTTTTGCTGCACTGAAACGCCCCTGTTTGATGGAGATTTTTTCTAAATCTTCACCTAGCGCGCGCTCCATCATTAAGATGCCTTGCTTTTTAATACGCTCAAAGGCATAAAATTTTGGCACGAGTGGGTTTTTAACTTGCGAGAGCATGTAGGCCTCGTCTTCTAAACGGTCACGCACACTTTGCGCTAGGGTTATCCGTGAAAACTTAAATACCCAAGGTAGGTCTTCATCATCGACACCGGCAAAAACAAATCCAAACGCACCAGAACCAATTAATTCAACGTCACTGTAACCAAGCAAGGTAAGTTGTTTAATACAAATGTTAAGCCATTGACGGTGCTTTTTAGCATCATGGTGAGACA
This sequence comes from Pseudoalteromonas sp. PAR1, assembly GCF_947311895.1. Lineage (NCBI taxonomy): Bacteria > Pseudomonadati > Pseudomonadota > Gammaproteobacteria > Alteromonadales > Pseudoalteromonadaceae > Pseudoalteromonas > Pseudoalteromonas sp. PAR1. The sequence continues at coordinate 129,135 of NZ_CAMZMY010000010.1, forward strand.
GCAAATAAACAGACTGTTCTTCATTGATATAAAAATTGCGGATTTGTTTGGGATTCACTGCATCTCTCAAAGTTAAGCGGCATTTAACCGCTTAATTATTGAATGCTAGGCAGTTAATTACAAGGCTTTTGCTCTTCGATGATCCAGCCATGATTTTTAAAAACTATTTCTGAAAAAATTAAAATGGCACCAGCAAGTAAAATTAGCTCGTTAAGTGATATTACTTCTGCCATAAATACCCATCCCAAAATAAAAAATGCTAATATATCGAGATACCTGAAATACCAGGCTACTTTGCGTGTTTTACCGTAGGTTAGTTGGAAGCGTTGTACTAATTCACCTTCACACTCTAACGATATAACAGCTGAGAACTTAAAGAAGGGCCTAACACGTAAAGACAACTGGCAGGCTTTACCATCAATATTAAATTCATGAACAGATTTCGTTTTAAAGTTACGTGATTCTGCTATTAATTCACCGTCAACTTTCAGAACTTCTTTTCCAGAATAAGCAGAACCACAGTATTCAATTAAATGTTCACCCAGATTGAAGTTAGCTTTAATTCCTTTGCTCATTGAGACTGTAATGCCACCAGTGTTCATAACAAATCTCCTTATCATTATGAATTTAAATTACTTTAAAAATAAAAAAACGGCAAGCTAGGCTTACCGTTTTGGTACTTTCAATGGGTAAAGGGTTACCATTTCAAACTAAAGGCGGATACCGCCATCAATTTCAACAACACGACCTGTAAAGAAGTCGTTCTCTACTATGTATTGTGCTGTTTGGGCAATTTCTTCTGCTTCACCAAAACGACCCACTGGCGTTACCGCCATCATGCGTTGTTTTGCTTCTGGTTTCATTGCATCTGTCATCGCTGTGCGAATAACACCCGGTGCGATTGCACCTACACGGATACCAAAGCGACCTAATTCTTTCGCCCAACCCGTTGTCATCGCAACAACACCAGCTTTAGACGCAGCGTAGTTTGTTTGGCCAATGTTACCAGCACGGGCAACACTCGACATATTTACGATAACGCCGCCTTTGCCAGACTCAATCATGTGGCTCGCAGCTTCACGACCAGCTAAGAATACACCGGTCAAGTTCACATCAATCACAGATTGAAATTGAGCCAACGACATTTTATCAACTACTTTGCCTTCCTTTGCTTTGATAAACATACCATCGCGTAAGATGCCCGCGTTATTAATTAACACGCCGATATGGCCAAAGTCTTTGTTGATAGTGTTGAACGTTGCTACCACGGCGTCTTCGTCGGTCACATTAGCAGCATACGCCATGACTTTTGTGCCATATTTAGCAAGCGCTGATACAGCAGTATCTAGTACATCTTGTTGCATATCGATAAGGGCGATGTTCGCGCCAAGCGATGCAAATTTCTCGGCCATCGCAAAGCCTAAACCTTGCGCACCACCGGTAATTACGATGTTGTTGTTTTTAATATCCACAACAATCTCCTACTTCGAGAATAATTTAAAAATAGCGCTAAAATCATCACTACCCGCACCTTGATGCTGAAGCATAGTGTATAGATTCTTCGCCATTGACCCCATTGGGGTAGATGAATTACTTTGCTGAGCCGCTTCCATAGCAAGACCTAAGTCTTTCGCCATTAAATCAACCATAAAGCCCGGTTTATAATCATTACTTGCTGGCGCCGTTTCCATTACACCAGGGCATGGGTTGTAAAGCTCAAGTGTCCAGTTACGACCAGAGCTTGCAGTCATGATGTCACTTAACACTTTTGGATCGAGCCCGTTGTTGATGCCCATTTGTAGCGCTTCGCTAGTACCAGCCATTAAAATGCTGAGCAGCATGTTGTTACAGATTTTTGCGACTTGACCTGCACCAATATCACCAGCATGGAAGATGTTTTTACCCATATCAACTAAAGCCAGTTTGGCTTTTTCAAAGTGGCTTTGCTCACCACCGACGATAAAGGTTAAAGTGCCCGCTGTTGCACCTGCAACACCACCTGATACCGGTGCATCAACAAAATCAATGCCTTTTTGAGCAAGCTCGCTACCCACTTGACGCGCTGATTCGGCATCTATGGTTGAGCAGTCAATCACTAAGGTTTTGCTATCAAGTAAGTTAATAAGACCCGTTTCACCTAAGTAAAGCGATTTAACGTGTTTGCTTGCTGGTAGCATACTGATAAAAATATCAGCGCCAATAGCACACTCAGCAGCATCGGTAGCAGCAATTGCACCTTTATCGGCAAGCTCACTGACCGCTGCTTTATTTAAGTCAAACACACGAACTGTATGACCTGCATTGACAAGGTTTGCCGCCATTGGGCCACCCATGTTGCCTAAACCAATAAATCCTATTGTTAATTTAGCCATTTGTTTACCCCTTGGAATTAAGATGACGTTAATGAGTTTAGTGGGTGAGATTGCTCATCCCAGCGTGCTGTAAAGAAGCTATCTACAACTGCTTCGTCGATATCGCTAAGCGATTTAAACTGCCAGTTAGGTGCACCGTCTTTGTCAATTAATAGCGCACGAACGCCTTCTTGGAACTCGCCTACTTCGCCACAACGAACTGACATGCCTAGCTCCATTTTGAAGCAATCTGCTAACGTCATCTCTTTTGAATTAGCTAATTGACGTTCAACCAGCGCACAACTAAGCGGACAACCATGTGCTAATGACTTTTGCGCACGGGTAAGCCATTTATCTTCTGTTTCTAAAGCTTGAATGTAGTCAATTTTCCCCTGCAATGAATCAAACTCAGCCAACTTTTGAATAACTGCTAAGTTATCTTTTACATTGCCTTTAGGAACACGGCCTGAAATATTATCAATCGAGATTAAAATGTTTGTTAGCTTTTCGTGGTTTAATGAGGCTGTTTTGCCCCACTTTTCAGCGGTGATAGCCGTTAAAATAGCGTCATATTTATCTGCTGTTGCATAGTGATCAGCAAGATTAACAAACAAGGCATCTTCAGCATTGATAGACGCAGCAGTTAACCCTAAAAATAAACCGACTTGCTCAGGCATTTTATGTAAGAAGTAACTGCCGCCCACATCCGGGTATAAACCAATGGTTAGCTCAGGCATTGCAATACGCGATGTCTCTGTTACCACACGGTGACTTGCCCCAGCCATTAAGCCAAGGCCGCCACCCATGACTATGCCATTTCCCCAAAGTAATATTGGCTTTTCATAGCAGTGAATTAGGTAGTCTAATTTGTACTCAAGGGTAAAAAAGTCTTCAATGTAGTTAGCAGGCTCACCTGTGCTCATTGCTTTATGCAGGCTTACTACATCGCCACCGGCGCAAAATGCTTTTTCGCCAGCCCCTTTTAGAACGACCATGGCAACGGCGTCATCGTCAGCCCATTTTCTAAGCTGCGGCTCAAGCAATTGGATCATGTCGTAATTTAAAGCGTTTAAAGACTTCGGCGCATTGAGTGTCGCAATTGCAATGAGGCCGCTTTCGGCCTCTGCAGTTTCAAACACCACAGGCGCATCTTGATGATTTAGTAGTGTTACATTAGTCATTAGCCATTTACCCAATTTGCTTTACGCTTTTCTAAGAATGCATTCACGCCTTCTTTTTGGTCTTGCGTATCAAATAATTGTACAAATAACTCACGCTCTAATGGCAATGCATGAGCCATAGGTTGTGTGCGACCTTTTTGAATAAGCTCTTTACATGCAGTCACAGCAACCGGGCTTTGTTCGCCAACTTGGTTAGCAAGTTTCATTGCCGCAGCTAAACTTTCGCCAGTGCCAACCACTTCTTCAACAAGACCAATTTCACGTGCTTTGTCTGCTTTTAAGCGCTCACCACACAAGATCATGCGTTTTGCCCAACCCTCACCAACAAGCCATGCAAGGTTTTGCGTACCGCCAGCACATGGCAGTAAGCCAACTTTCGCTTCAGGAAGTGCCATTTGAGCTTGCTCTTCAGCAATGCGAATATCACAAGCAAGGGCCACTTCAAGACCACCACCCATGGCGTAACCATTAATTGCTGCGATTGATACACCTCGGAAATTTGTTAATGCTTCAAATGCATCACCAAACACTTTAGACATGGTGGCAGCAACGCCTTTATCACCACTAGCAAACACGTTTAAATCGGCACCTGCACTAAAGAACTTTTCACCTTGACCTGTAATCACTAGTGCATAGACATTTTTGTTAGCATTTAGCTCAGTTACAGTGTCTTTTAATGCAGTTAATGTATCTTGTGTCCAGGTATTCGCTGGCGGGTTATTCATGGTTAAAACCGCTACGTTACCTTCAATATTTAAATCAATCGATGGATTAGACATAGGTTGCTCCTTATAGAATGTCGCCAGCTGACTCAGCTAAGATACGGCGTGCGATAATCACACGCATGATTTCGTTTGTGCCTTCAAGAATTTGATGCACACGTACGTCTCTAAAATGACGCTCTAATGGGTATTCTTTTATGTAACCGTAACCACCGTGAATTTGTAATGCGTCGTCACAGACTTTAAAACCAACATCTGTAGCAAAACGTTTTGCCATCGCGCAGTAAGTGGTTTTTTCACTGTCACCCGTATCAAGTTTAAATGCGGCTAAGCGTACCATTTGACGAGCGGCAACAAGCTCGGTGTTCATATCGGCAATCTTAAATTGCAGTGCTTGGAAAGCAGCTAATGGCTTACCAAACTGCTCACGCTCTTTTAAGTATTCGCGAGCAGTATTAAGAGCTGCTTGAGCTGTACCTATAGAACAAGTTGCAATGTTAATGCGACCACCGTCTAAGCCTTGCATTGCAAACTTAAAGCCTTCGCCTTCTTGACCTAGTAAGTTAGCCGCAGGAATTCTGACACCTTCAAAGCTAATTAAACGTGTTGGCTGTGCATTCCAGCCCATTTTTTCTTCAGCTTTACCGTATTCAATACCTGCTGCATCAGCTGGCACAACAAATGCCGAAATACCGGCTGCGCCTTCACCACCAGTGCGCGCCATAACAACCAGTAAGTCAGTTTCACCAGCACCTGAGATAAACATTTTAGAGCCTGAGATCACATATTCATCGCCCTCTTTAACCGCTTTGGTTTTTAGCGATGCGGCATCAGAGCCTGAACCCGGCTCTGTTAAACAGTAGGACGCAAGTAACTCACCCATTACTAATTGTTCACAGTACTGGGCTTTAACCTCATCAGTACCAAAGCTTGCAATCATCCACGTTGCCATATTATGAATGGTCAACATAGCGGTCGTTGCTGTACAACCCATAGCAAGCTGTTCGAAAATAATGCTTGAATCTAGGCGAGATAAACCTAAGCCACCCGCTTCTTCTGGGGTATATAAACCACAAAAGCCAAGCTCACCGGCTGCTTTAATGGTGTCTTTAGGGAAAATGTGTTCTTGGTCCCACTTAGCTGCATTAGGCGCAAGTTCAGACTCTGCAAACTGACGGGCTGTTTCAGCAAACGCTTGCTGATCTTCGGTTAAATTAAAGTCCATAGTAGACCTCTATTTGTTGTCTTATTCTTGTGTGAATAACGATTGTTGTCGTTTAAATGTGTGTTCTTTGAGCGAGCTTTTGCTCGCTCAGCAGTAAATTAATTACGGCTTATTTAAGGTTGATACTCATGTTCGGACCTGAGGCGATATCATCCTCGAACCAACGTGAAGTAATTGTTTTCGTTTCTGTGTAAAAACGAATACCTTGCTTACCATAGGTGTGTTGATCGCCGTAGAATGAGCCTTTCCAACCGGTGAAAGAGAAAAACGGAAGTGGTACAGGAATTGGCACGTTGATACCAACTTGACCTACTTCGATTTCATGTTGGAATTTACGTGCAGCAGCGCCGCTTGATGTGAATAACGAAGTACCGTTACCGTAAGGCGAGTTATTGATAAGCTCAATCGCCTCATCGAGTGTATCTACAAACATACAAGCCAGTACTGGACCAAAGATCTCTTCTTTGTATAAATCCATTTCTGTTGTTACATCAGTAAATAAAGTTGGGCCAACCCAGTTGCCTTGCTCGTAGCCTTCAACAGTAAAGTCAGAGCCATCAATTAAGCACGTTGCACCTTGTTCTTTACCACTTGCGATAAGTGATAAGATACGATCTTTTGCCGCTTTTGATGTTTGTGGGCCGTAGGCCGCGTTTGCATCATCCCATACACCAGGGCGTACGTTTTCAAAGCCGGCTTTAATTTCATCAACCCAGTCTTTTGCTTGACCAACAAACACAGCAACGGAAATACCCATACAGCGCTGACCCGCAGCACCTACAGACGCACCGACTAAGTTATTTACAACATGCGATTTACTTGCATCAGGCATAATTACCATGTGGTTTTTTGCACCCACACAAGCTTGTACGCGTTTAAGGTTTGCAGTGCCTTTTGAATAGATGTATTCACCTACACCACACGAACCAACAAATGAAATAGCGCGTACGGCTGGATCTTCTAATAAACGGTCAACTTGTGGTTTTGTACCATGAACAACTTGTAACACCCCTTTTGGCGCACCCGCTTCAACAAACAATTCAGCTAAACGCATCGGTGTTAGTGGATCTTGCTCTGATGGTTTAAGAATAAAGGTGTTACCACACACAATAGCCAGTGGGAACATCCATAATGGGATCATCGCAGGAAAGTTAAATGGCGTAATACCTGCACAGACACCCAGCGGTTGCATGTAAGAATAGGTATCGATTTTACGCGCTACGTTTTCCATTGTTTCGCCCATCATTAGTGATGGTGCATTGGCTGCTTGCTCAACAACTTCAATACCACGCCAAACATCGCCTTTGGCATCTTCAAATGTTTTACCCAGCTCATGACAAATAATCGTCGCAAGCTCGTCATGGTTTTCTTTAAGTAGTGCAGCGTATTTCATCATAATGCGCGCACGCTCAGAAATTGGCACTTCTTTCCATGTTTTAAACGTTTCTTTTGCAGAGGCAATGGCTGCATCCATTTCAGCATCCGTTGCACACGGAACTTGCGCTAACACTTCTTGGTTTGCAGGATTGATAACATCAATCAACTGCGTTGAACTTGATTGGGTAAATTCGCCGTTGATAAATAAAGGTACTTGGTGCATGAGGCACTCCTCCCCAGTGGGTATAAAGAGGCCGCAACATGATAGTTTTTGAAATACGTTGCGGCTGTGAGAGATTAAAATTCTAAAGCGATTAAATAGCTTCAACTGCCATAGCAACAGCTTCACCACCACCGATACACAGTGAGGCAACACCTTTGCTAAGACCACGATTCTTTAATGCATGAATTAACGTTACTAAGATACGCGCGCCGCTTGCACCAATTGGGTGACCAAGTGCACAGGCACCGCCGTTTACGTTTACTTTGCTTTCATCAAGTTTTAACTCGTTAATTGCAAGCATAGTCACCATGGCGAACGCTTCGTTGATTTCCCATAAATCAACATCATTAACAGACCAACCTGCTTTTTCTAAAAGCGATTGCATCGCGCCAACTGGTGCTAAAGTAAATTCGCTTGGTGCTTGAGAATGTGTGCTGTGAGCAACAATACGGCAAAGTGGTGTTAAACCTTGTGCTTTAGCATCTGACTCACGCATTAACACAAGTGCTGCTGCACCATCAGAAATTGATGACGAGTTCGCAGCTGTAATTGTGCCGTCTTTTTTAAATGCAGGACGTAAACCTGGAATTTTATCAGGACGTGCATTGCCTGGTTGCTCATCAATCGCAACAGTCACATCACCTTTGCGTGTTGAGATAGTGTGTGCGGCGATTTCATTATCAAATGCGCCTGTTTCAATTGCGCTATTTGCTTTAGTCAGTGAGCTAAGTGCAAAGTTGTCCATTTGTTCACGACCAATTGAATATTGATCGGCAGTATCTTGTGCAAAACAACCCATTGCTTTGTTGTCGTAAGCATCTTCAAGGCCGTCACACATCATGTGATCTTTTACTTCGCCATGACCCATACGCATACCTGAACGTGCATTAGGTAACATATAAGGCGCGTTACTCATGCTTTCCATACCACCTGCAACAGCGGTGTTTATAGAGCCTGATTTAATTAAGTCATGGGCAAACATTGCAGCCTTTAAGCCAGAGCCACATACTTTGTTGATTGTTGTTGCGCCAGTACCTTGGTTAAGGCCCGCTTTTAACATTGCTTGTCGCGCAGGTGCTTGACCAAGACCAGCTGGTAATACACAGCCCATGATCACTTCGTCAATCTTATCGGCAGATAAACCAGCTTGCTCTAAGCTACTTTTAATAGCTGTAGCACCTAAATCAGTTGCGTGAGCACCACTAAGTGCGCCCATAAAACCACCCATAGGGGTACGTTTTGCGGCAACAATAACAACGGCTTCAGTAGTCATAATTGGCTCCATGTTAGTGGTTATCATCATGTGTTCAAATCATGTGTAACCAAACAGTTAATTTGTTATAGTTTAATTTCGATTTAATTCAGCATACATAATATTTACGTTTACGCCAACGTAAATCTAAAATCAACTTTTTTGCGGTCGTTAAAACTGTAAACTTATCTGTATTTTGTTGTATTAAAAATCGAACATCTGCTTACAAGGCTAGATAAATAGAGCTTTTCAACAAATCCAACCAGTTATCTTTATAAGTCTAAAGTATAACTCCCAAATCACCCTTTACCTTTACGTAAACTTCACTTATATTGGAGTTATTCGAATGAGGTAAATAAATCATGAAACAAGACAATCAAACAAACTTTGAAAGCGCAGCAGTTGAACCTGCTAGCAATGAGCAAACGTTTAGTATCAGCGAACTAGCAAAAGAATTTGATATTACCACCCGCTCTATCCGCTTTTACGAAGACCAAGGCCTGATATCACCTGAGCGCAATGGTCAAACCCGTATTTATTCAAAACGCGACAAAGTAAGACTAAAACTTATTCTACGCGGTAAACGCTTAGGTTTTACCTTGGCTGAAACGGGTCGTTTGTTTGAACTTTACGATGCTGATAAGTCAAGCGCTAAACAGCTAGTGACTATGCTTGACCTTATCGCAGAAAAAAAAGCGGATCTAAGCCAACAAATGGACGACATTAAAGTTGTACTGATGGAATTGGTTACAGCAGAACGCCGCTGTCGTGAAACCCTTAATAATTTAGACGAATAACCTGACAACAATCTCGTCAACAGACTCTCACAGGAACACACATTATGAGCACTATTTCACTATACAAAGAAATGAACTTCGGACTTGGCGAAACAGCAGACATGATCCGCGATCACGTTAATAGCTTTGCCAGCCAAGAAATCGCCCCACTTGCAGAACAAACCGATATAGACAATGCCTTCCCTAATCAGCTTTGGCCACAGCTTGGCGAAATGGGTTTATTAGGTATGACAGTACCTGAAGAGTTTGGTGGTGCGGGCCTTGGTTACCTTGAGCATGTAATCGCAATGGAAGAAATTAGCCGTGCAAGCGCATCGATTGGTTTAAGTTATGGTGCTCATTCAAACCTATGTGTAAATCAAATTAACCGTAATGGGTCACAGGCTCAAAAAGAAAAATACCTGCCTAAGCTTATCAGCGGTGAGCACATTGGTGCCCTTGCGATGAGTGAGCCAAATGCGGGTTCTGATGTTGTATCAATGAAATTAAAAGCTGAGAAAAAAGGCGATGTGTTTGTACTTAACGGTAACAAGATGTGGATCACGAATGGTCCAGATGCCGATACCTTTGTTATCTATGCAAAAACAGATTTAAATGCCGGCCCAAAAGGGATCACAGCCTTCATCGTTGAACGTAACACACCAGGGTTTTCTACTGCGCAGAAGCTAGACAAACTTGGTATGCGTGGCTCTAACACGTGTGAATTAGTGTTCGAGAACTGCGAAGTACCAGCAGAAAACATTCTAGGTAACTTAAACGAAGGCGTAAAAGTACTTATGAGTGGCCTAGATTATGAGCGTGTTGTTTTAGCTGCAGGCCCGCTTGGTATTATGCAAGCATGTATGGACATTGTGGTTCCTTATATTCATGAGCGTAAACAATTTGATAGCCCGATTGGTCAGTTCCAGCTTATTCAAGGCAAAATCGCTGATATGTACACGCAAATGAATGCAGCTCGTTCATACGTTTACACGGTAGCTCGTGCATGTGATCGCGGTGAAACAACACGTAAAGATGCTGCTGGTGCGATTTTATATGCGGCAGAGCTGGCGACTAAAATGGCCCTTGATGCTATCCAAATCTTAGGTGGTAATGGTTATATCAACGAATACGCGACAGGTCGTTTATTGCGTGATGCAAAACTATATGAAATTGGCGCAGGTACCTCTGAAATCCGCCGCATGCTGATTGGACGCGAATTATTCACTGAAAGCCGATAGGACCTTGTTATGACGATTTTAAAATCGAGTGTAAATCCACACGATCCGCAATTTTTGCAAAATCACAACAACATGGCAGCGCTCGTAACTGACTTACGTGAAAAAGTAGCGGATATCCGTTTAGGCGGTGGCCCTGCCCTGATTGAGCGCCACCAAGGCCGTGGTAAGTTGTTTGTTCGTGACCGTATTGAAACGCTACTTGATGAAGGCTCGCCATTTTTAGAGATTTCACAATTTGCAGCCTTTGGCGTGTATGAACAAGCCATTCCTTGTGCCGGTGTTGTTGCCGGTATTGGTCGTGTGAAAGGCGTTGAATGTATGATCATCGCCAATGATGCAACCGTAAAAGGCGGTACTTACTTTCCGTTAACGGTGAAAAAACATCTACGCGCCCAAGATATCGCAGAGCGTTGTCATTTACCGTGTATTTATTTAGTTGACTCAGGTGGTGCAAACCTGCCTGAACAAGATGATGTATTCCCAGATAAATTACATTTTGGCCGTATTTTCTATAATCAGGCACGTATGTCTGGTAAAGGCATTCCACAAATTGCAGTCGTAATGGGTTTATGTACTGCAGGTGGTGCTTATGTACCAGCGATGGCTGATGAAAGTATTATCGTAAAAGAGCAAGGCACAATTTTCTTAGCAGGCCCGCCACTGGTTAAAGCGGCTACGGGTGAAGAAGTAAGTGCTGAAGAGCTCGGTGGTGCTGATGTTCACTGTAAAACATCAGGTGTTGCCGATCACTATGCTGAAAACGATGCTCATGCGCTTTCGATTGCGCGCCAATGTATTGAACGAATTAACTATCAGCGCCCTACTGCACCATTACTTGATGATGTTAAACCGCCGCGTTACGACATTAACGAAATTTACGGCATTGTGGGTACCGACCTTAAAAAGCCATTTGATGTACGAGAAGTAATTGCTCGAGTTGTTGATGATTCATCATTTGATGAATTTAAACGCTACTTTGGCGAAACCTTAGTAACCGGCTTTGCAAAAATCTTTGGTCACCCTGTCGGTATTGTTGCCAACAACGGCATTTTATTTAGTGAATCGGCGCAAAAAGGCGCGCACTTTATTCAACTATGTGCACAACGCAAAATTCCTTTAGTGTTTTTACAAAACATTACTGGCTTTATGGTTGGTAAAAAATACGAAGCTGAAGGCATCGCCAAACATGGTGCGAAAATGGTAACCGCTGTGTCATGTGCTGATGTGCCAAAATTTACCGTGTTAATTGGTGGCTCGTATGGTGCAGGTAACTACGGTATGTGTGGCCGCGCGTTTGAGCCTACCATGATGTGGATGTGGCCAAATGCTCGTATCTCTGTAATGGGTGGTGAACAAGCAGCTGGCGTTCTTGCACAAGTTAAACAAGATGGTTTAGCCCGTAAAGGCGAAAGCATGACTGATGAGCAAGTCAGTGAGTTTAAAAAGCCAATTATCGAGCAATACGAAAAACAAGGTCATCCATATTACGCCAGTGCCCGCCTTTGGGATGATGGCATTATCGATCCTGCTGATACCCGCAATGTATTAGGGCTTGCCTTAAGCGCAGCTAAAAATGCACCAGAGCGCGATTCGCAGTTCGGCGTATTTAGAATGTAATGGAGGCCTTATGTCAGTAACACTCGAAATAACTAAATCAAATGTGGCTGTACTGGTACTAAGTCGCCCTGAAAAACACAATGCATTTAACGAAGAAGTCATTAGTGAGCTGATCCGTTTAATTGAACACGCAAATAGCTGTGATGTGCGCGCTCTGGTTTTAAAAACCGAAGGTAAGCACTTCTCTGCTGGCGCTGATTTAAATTGGATGAAGTCGATGGCAGGCAATGACTTTGCTGAAAACTTAGCAGATTCAATGCAGCTGGCAAAGCTTATGAAAGTCCTTGCTACAAGCCCTCACCCTACAATTTGTGCCGTACAAGGTGCTGCTTTTGGCGGTGCGCTAGGCTTGATTGCGTGTTGTGATATCGCTATTTGCCAAGACGATGCACAATTTTGCTTAAGTGAAGTAAAGCTTGGTCTTATTCCTGCGGTTATCAGCCCTTATGTAATTAAAGCTATTGGTGAACGCGCTGCACGTCGTTACTTTTTAACGGCTGAGATATTCGACGCTCATACAGCCAAGCAACTGGGTTTAATTCACCAGATCACCGGCGATTTGCAAACAGCGCTCGACAAACATTTACAAAACCTTGTCAACAATGGCCCTATTGCCGTTAAAGCAGCAAAGCAGCTTATAAATGATGTGGCTGGTAATGTAATTGATGATGCACTTATTGAGTTAACCGCAGAGCGCATTGCACGCATTCGTGTATCTGAAGAAGGCCAAGAAGGCCTAACTGCATTTTTTGAAAAACGCGCCCCTAACTGGCAGAAATAGGAACCATTATGACAACAAAATCATTGAAAAAAATTCTCGTTGCCAACCGTGGTGAAATTGCCTGCCGAGTTATGCGTACAGCAAAGCAAATGGGCTTAACAACGGTTGCAGTTTACTCAGATGCAGATAAACATGCTCAGCACGTAAAGCTTGCTGATGAAGCGTATCACATTGGTCCTGCGCCAAGTAAAGACTCATACTTAGTGGCAGACAAAATCATCGATGTGGCAAAACAAGCAGGTGTTGATTGTATTCACCCGGGTTATGGCTTTTTATCTGAGAACTCTGACTTTGCTCTCGCGTGTGAGAAAAATGATATTGCCTTTATTGGCCCACCAGCATCAAGCATTGAAGCCATGGGTTCAAAAACCCGCGCTAAAGAAATTATGTACCAAGCAAATGTACCTTTAGTGCCTGGTTATTATGGTGACAATCAAGATACTGAGTTCTTACAAGCCGAAGCTGAAAAAATAGGTTATCCCGTACTTATTAAAGCAGCCTTTGGTGGCGGTGGTAAAGGTATGCGAGTTGTTGAACACGCAAAAGACTTTATCAGTGCTCTTGAAGGCGCAAAACGTGAAGCAAAAGCCGGCTTTGGTAACGATTTAGTACTGTTAGAGCGCTATGTCACTAAACCTCGCCATGTTGAAGTACAAGTTTTTGCAGATAGCCATGGTAACTGTGTGTACTTAGGCGACCGTGACTGCTCTTTGCAGCGTCGCCACCAAAAAGTAATTGAAGAAGCCCCTGCTCCGGGTTTATCTGATGCACTTCGTAAAGAAATGGGTGAAGCGGCGGTACGTTGTGCCCAAGCGATTAATTATCGCGGTGCAGGTACGGTTGAGTTTTTACTTTGTGGTGATGAATTCTTCTTCATGGAAATGAACACCCGTTTGCAGGTAGAGCACCCAGTAACAGAAATGGTTACTGGTGTTGATTTGGTGAATTGGCAAATCAACATTGCGGCATGTGAAGCATTACCACTTAGCCAAGCAGATATTCAACTGCAAGGTCACAGCTTTGAAGCGCGCATTTATGCTGAAGATCCAAGTAATGACTTTATTCCGTGTTCTGGCCACATTGACGCCCTATTCACACCGAACGAATCTGAATTTGTACGTATAGATACAGGGATTGAAGCGGGTGATGAAATTAGCCCGTTCTACGACCCTATGATTGCTAAATTAATTGTTCATGACGATAATCGTGAGGCAGCGCTTGGGCGTTTATCAAAAGCACTAGAGCAGTTCCATCTAGCAGGTTTTAGCTGTAACGTTAATTTCTTACATAATCTTGCTAACCACCCTACTTTTCAAGCAGGTGCACCCGATACGCACTTTATTGAAGACCAAGGTGAGCGCCTTGTTGCTAAAAACGAGCAACAGTCTGTTATTGCGACCGTTGTGGCAGCCTATGCGTATGCACATCAACTAAAAGGTGAAAGCAGCAGCCCATGGCAACAATTAACAGGCTTTATGCTAAACAGTGACGCTAAAACAACAATTCCGTTTGTAGATTTTAACGTTCATGCTATTAAGACCTCAGAAGGCTTTAAAATCAGCCTAGATGGAGTTGACTATACAACCTCGGGCAAGGTTGAAAATGGCCTTGCAAACCTAGTCGTTAATGGCGAAAAAGTTGTGGCTCATATTAATCAAACAGACTCTCACATCACAGTGATGTACAAAGCACAACAAACAGTGCTAGAGCTGATTGATAAACACTATATTAGTGAACACGAAAGTGATGCACTACCACTTGCTGCGCCACTCAATGGTACTGTTGTTAAGCATTTGGTTGAGGTGGGTAGTACGGTTGCTAAAGGTGATGCGGTCGTCATTATTGAAGCTATGAAAATGGAATACACACTCAATGCCCCGCATGATGGTGTATTAACGAGCTATTGCTTTGCTGAAGGTGAACTGGTGAGTCACGGTGATATGCTCGCGATTGTAGAAGAGCCGGAGGCGTAATGGCACAGTTTCCTGATTTTGTTCGCATTGTAGAAGTTGGCGCCAGAGACGGTTTGCAAAATGAAGCAGCCGTTAGTACTCAAGATAAAGTCGATCTTATCAACGCCCTTGCAGATGCTGGCCTTAAAGATATTGAAGCCGGCGCATTTGTGTCACCTAAATGGGTGCCACAAATGGCTGACTCAAGCGATGTAATTAGCGCGTTAAATTTGCCTAATGTTAACTTAAGTGCCCTCACCCCAAATTTACGGGGTGCAGAAGCAGCAAAACAAGTCGACATTCAAGAATTTGCTATCTTTACAGCGGCAAGTGAAGCGTTTTGTCAAAAGAACATTAACTGCTCTATTGATGAAAGTATTGATCGCTTTAAAGATGTGATGGCTTTTGCCAAAGCGAATAACATTCGTGTTAGAGGTTATGTGAGCTGCGTTATGGGTTGCCCATATCAAGGTGATGTCGACTACAATGATGTATTAAAAGTATCACAAAGATTACTTGAGCTTGGCTGTTACGAAATTAGCCTAGGTGACACCATTGGTGTGGGTACGGCGAAAAAAGTCGATGAATTATTAGATTTACTTTTGCAACATATTGATAAATCAAAACTCGCTGTACATTTTCACGACACCTACGGGCAAGCGCTCACAAATATTTACACCGCCCTAAGCCGCGGTATAGCAACGGTTGACAGTGCTGTTGCAGGCCTTGGTGGTTGCCCTTATGCCAAAGGCGCGTCAGGAAATGTTGCCACTGAAGATGTAGTTTACTTACTGCAAGGGCTTGGCATAGAGCATGGAATTGATTTAGAAAGACTGGCAAAAGCTGGTTGGGCTATTTGCAGTGCATTAAATAAACAACCTGTCAGCAAGGTATCACTTGCTCTAAAGAACACTCAGAATAATTAAGGAGTAGGCTCATGGCCGGTTTCGATAAAGTGGTTTCAAGTTATGAAGCTGCAATGGAAGGTTTAAAAGATGGCGATACTGTTATCGCTGGTGGCTTTGGCTTGTGTGGTATTCCTGAGGGACTTATCAGTGAAATTAAGCGTAAACAGACTAAAAATCTAACCGTTGTTTCGAACAACTGCGGTGTTGATGATTTTGGTTTAGGTGTTTTACTTCACGATAAGCAAATTAAAAAAATCATCGCTTCTTATGTGGGTGAAAATGCCCTTTTCGAAAAACAACTACTCGATGGCGAAATTGATGTTGTTTTAACACCACAAGGGACACTGGCTGAGAAGATGCGTGCTGGTGGTGCGGGTATTCCTGCGTTTTATACCGCTACAGGTTACGGTACTCCGGTTGCCGAAGGTAAAGAAGTCAAAGAATTTGATGGTCGCCCGTATATCTTAGAAGAATCAATTACTGGCGAGTTTGCCATTGTTAAAGCATGGAAAGCCGACCGCTACGGTAACCTTGTATTTCGCCACACAGCAATGAACTTCAACCCGATGGCCGCGACAGCAGGTAAAATTACTGTTGCTGAAGTTGAAGAAATTGTTGAGCCAGGTGAACTTGAACCAAGCCAAATTCATACCCCAGGTATTTATGTTAATCGCGTGATCAAAGGCGACTTTGAAAAACGCATTGAACGTGTAACAACTCGCGATTAAGGAGCAATAAAATGGCATTATCACGTGAACAAGTTGCAATGCGTGTTGCACAAGAACTACAAGATGGCTATTACGTAAACCTAGGTATTGGTATTCCTACTCTGGTTGCTAACTATGTACCTGACGGTATCGAAGTTATGTTGCAGTCTGAAAATGGCTTATTAGGTATGGGTGCGTACCCAACTAAAGACCAAGTTGATGCAGATATGATCAACGCGGGTAAAGAAACCGTGACAGCAGCCACAGGTGCAGCAATATTTAATAGTGCAGATAGTTTTGCCATGATACGGGGTGGTCATGTAGACTTAACAGTATTAGGTGCATTTGAAGTTGACCAGAACGGTAACATCGCATCGTGGATGATCCCAAAAAAGCTAATTAAAGGCATGGGTGGCGCGATGGACCTCGTTGCTGGCGCGAAGAATATTATTGTTACGATGACTCATGCAAGCAAGCATGGCGACTCTAAGTTATTAGAAAGTTGCACTTTACCGCTAACTGGGGTTAACTGTGTAAAGAAAATCGTAACTGATTTAGCCGTACTAGAAGTTAAAGACGGCGCATTTCATCTAATCGAACGCGCTCCGGGCGTGTCAGTAGATGAAATTATTAGCAAAACGGCAGGCAAATTGCTTGTTGAAGGTGATGTTCCAGAGATGGTTTTTTAAACCACTCACATCCCATGTACCGACCTCATTCCCAGTGCCAATGGCGCTGAGTTACCCAAAATCCCTCGCAAGAGGGATTTTTTTTATCTCTTAGCTACAGAACTTTTGCACCAATTTGTCACACAAATGGTTTAAAATGCCCTAACTTTGTGAGGTTAAAGTCTTTGAGGCTTAGGGTGTTACCTGTTTCAGAAAAATGGTAAAATTCACAATCCACAATAAAAGTAGATTAAACAATCAATTACCGAATGTTTTTTATGCTTTTATGCAAAGATTAGCTATATTTATTTTTTACTCTTTTACTTTTTACATTTTGGGATAATAATTGCTTAGCAGTTAATTAACTAATAAGCGCTATCGAGACTTACTGAAATTAACTATGCAAACACCTATTCGTGGCTTACGCTCATTTTGTTTTGCTGCACGTACTCTTAGTTTTAAAGATGCGGCAAACCAACTTTACCTTACGCCTTCTGCTGTAAGCCATCAGATCAAACAATTAGAAGAACAATTGGGTATTGAACTGTTTGAACGTCAAACCCGCTCAATTCGCCTGACAGCTGCAGGTAAGAATTTTTATGACTCTGTGTCACCGCTTATAAAAGCGCTTGAAAAAACCATCAACGAGTTTAGTCAATTACAAGAGAATGTGACTATTAGCATCACACTACCTGAATTTTTCGCCAGTGAACTGTTAATGCCGAAGCTAAGCGAATGGACTAGTGAACACCCTAATACTAACTTACAGCTTAATACCTTAAAAACGCGTAAAGAGCTGACTAAGCAAAGTGATTTATCGATTGTATTGTCTTCGTCTAAACCGCATGAAGGCGTTGTACATGAGCTGTTTTCTTTATCGTATACACCAGCATGTAATAAAGAAAACTGGCAAGCATGGCAAGAAAACCCATTTCAGGCCTTAAACGAAGTACCTCTTATACTTCACAAAGCACGTCCTTGGGCTTGGCACCAATGGGCAGAACATGCCGGTGTAGAAGACTTCGCACCAAAGCAAATTATTCAGGTTGATAGTATGTTTGGTGTGGCACGTGCAGCGCAACAGGGTATGGGTATTGCCCTAATCCCCTTACCTATTAGTCAGACTTGGTTTGATGAGCAATGGCTATTTAATTTCACTGATATGCCATTAAAAACCAAAGACAAATACTACTTAGTGCAACATGACCCTAGCGAAACAAATGCACAGCTAGAGCTGTTTATTAAATGGATGATTGATACTTTTAAACATCTAAAATAACAAATGATCACGACCCTCAACTTCATTGAGGGTCTTTTATTGCTAATTTAGCTTTTAGACTTGGTTACTAAAATACTTACTTTATTTTCACCAATTTCAAAAGACGCCTGTTTACCATACTCCACAATAAAAGAAGGTGTAAAAGATCTTCCAGCGAGCGTGATAGATGTTTCTATTGCCGCCGTATTCTCTTTTTGTGGTATCACTGTAACTTCATAGTTAAAAGAATCGCCAACCGAAATGGTTGCAGGTTGCTTCTCTTCCACCAGCATTACTGGTGATGCTAGTAGCTCATTCGCTTTATAAACTGATGTTTCTATTTGAAAACTATCAGCTGCGAAACAACTTGTTGATGCTAAAAATACGCCTGCTACTAAACCTAACTGTTTGTTCATATTTATGTCCTTATCTCATTTATAGGGTTTATCCGTAATTAATATCAGTTAGTACGTTTATTTCATACACGGAAATTTCTGAATCTATGACTATGTCTATTAAAGCTCTCGGTAATAAACATCGATAGTATGTGATATTGCTTCATAACGGTTATTTTCATGTTTAAAACACGCTTTGCGTAGTTCCTTCTCTTCGTAGTTTTTACCTCCAACAACGACTTGATCTAAAGTTTGTGAACTTGCACAGAATTGCTGTTTTGAAATTGTTTCTATTTTAACTGATTCAGCTTTTGAGCGTGGCAATGAACTAGGCTTTGGGTTTTGCTTCATGCCTTCAAGTAACTGAGCTTTAGTAACTGGTACAGTATCTGACCCTACGCCTGGAATATGCAATGTTTGTTTAATCGTATAGTTTTTACTTAGTAATGGCGCAAACAAAGATACATTATTGCTTAAATAAGCCTGCTCAAAATTAAGATAAACAGCGACTTTATCTTCAGCAGCATTAACAATGAATGGGCATAGTAATAAACACGCCAGTTTAATTTTCATAATCTTCTTTTTATTAATTTAACAACTATATATCACCTTAAAGTACCGATTCAGTCATTAATAAACAACAATTTGTTTAATTTATGACTCTCCCTACCTATGATTATTTATCATCTTGCTTTTGTTTTTTACGTTGCTCATGCTTTGCTTTAGCAACGTTTTCGAACACGGGCGGCGGTATCGGAAATAATGAGATAAGCGGAAATAAAGCCATAAAAAGATAAGCGCCTTTTGGCATTTTTTTAGCCCAACGTACCATACGGGACAAAATGATAAAGGCTATAACTAGGCTAACAAGAGCAACGATAACTATAAGTACAAGTGTAAGTAAGTCCATTTTCAATCCATCAATAGGTGACTTAAGATTAATGGGTCCTTATGTACGTTTTTTAAACCGTTAAATTATTGATTGATAGCTAAAGCCAATTTCAGCAATCGG
The DNA here is from genome assembly GCF_947311895.1 of Pseudoalteromonas sp. PAR1. Lineage (NCBI taxonomy): Bacteria > Pseudomonadati > Pseudomonadota > Gammaproteobacteria > Alteromonadales > Pseudoalteromonadaceae > Pseudoalteromonas > Pseudoalteromonas sp. PAR1. Next base: position 148,781 of record NZ_CAMZMY010000010.1, read on the forward strand.
CATAAGATCAAATAACGAAAAGCTTCCTCTATCTAACTTCAAGCTTCACCTCTAATTCTAATTCATTACATTATACTAAAGTCTATAGGTTAAATTTCTTCATCTATTAGGTCATTTTTTATCGTTTGTTGAATTTTCGCTGTTCAATTAAAGTTCATTTGTCGGCGATTGATACCGATTCAAATAGAGGAAAAGATTATGTTTAGTACACTTATGAAACGCGTTGCACTTAGCTCTTTATTAACTTGTTCAGCTATGGCAGTGGCTGATCAGAGTGACTACAAATTGATGGTAATTGACCAATCTATCACTGCTGATATTGCAGAAAACCGTCAATACGAACAAGCATTTAATGACTGTGCTTTGAGTGTTAAAGAGAAAAAATTCTCTGAAGCTGAAACACTTTGCTCAAAAGCAATCAGCTTACTAAGTACAAGTAAAGTACCTAGCTATAAACGTCGCGAACTAACATCATTTACGTTAAGTAACCGTGGTGTTGCTCGCATCATGTCTGAAAACAACACTGCTGCATTGTCTGACTTTTACGAAGCAGTACAAATTTCAGGTAACGAGTTAGTAGAGCACAACTTAACTCGTGCTAAAAAGAACTTAGCGTTATAAGTTCTCACAGAATTGTGTTGTCTCAAAACCCAGCTTCGGCTGGGTTTTGTCGTTTATGTACTTTGAATGCCTCCCAACACTTAAATAGCTTGTTTTATAGAAGGCTTTCAAATTCAACATTGCTTTATAAAACCCAAAACAAAACAAACGCCAACATAAAACCAAATAACGCTTGCAACTATTTGCCAAATATCTAAACCTGAGGTTGTAATAAATGTTGGAATAGCAATTAAACCCCGTAAAGTACAAATTACCGCAATAGTTACTAAAGCAGGTTTGATAAAAGGAACTTTTCGGATTAAGCCCGCCGCTGAAAAAGCAAACACAGTACAAGCAAACATTAAGCTCGCTACTATTAGTGTGCCAATGGGGGCAAGCAAAGTTCCGTGTATTGAAGATTCAATAATTTGTTGAGGAGCCCTAGCAAAAACATACCAACTAGGCCCGCCAAATATACAGAGTACGCGCCAGATAGCAGAAAAAAACGCAATAACACCTGCACTAATTAATAATTTTGATTGAATACTAAGGCGCAATATTGACTCCGTTTTACTGTAATCTTAGGCCATATTAAAGCAAATCGACTATAATCCACTTCAAACCTTTCTGATCCGAAATTTCACATCCCCAAAAGAGGTAACCTCTTTCGCTGCTTATACGTTAAAGCCAACATCAAACAAGACTTTATCATTACTTTTGGTAACGAAGTTGATAAACAAAGAACTATAGCTCTATTCCCTTGAAAATGAAGCTTTTCACCATATAGTTCACGAAATGTATCTACCAATTTAATTTGGCAGTTGAAAAACAGATAATAATTGTTAGGTGACTTTGACTTCCAGTCGATTCGAAAAGGGCTGCCTGTTTTTACACTGTAGCTAGGCTCTCCCCATTTTAGTGTCTCGTCAACTTCACCTAGGCCCAATTCAGATGCAATTTGAAAAACTAGCTCTCGAATCTCGAAGAACTTAGCTCTGGCATTTTCAGGGTATTTATCAAATGTGTTTTTTACTTCCTTGTTCACTTGAGTCTCCGGTTATTCATTTTATTCAGTCAAATAAAATGTATGGTTTGGAAAATCGATGAAGCAGTGCTGCCATACAATAAGCCTACTTGTATTTTAGACTCATTCACCACTTGCTTCAGACAATGCTTGTTTGTAACTTAAATCAAAATGTTTGAGCAACTGATTCAGGTAGTTCAGGTTTATCTGGTTAGGTTTAAAACTTTGCCCTTTTTCTATATTTGCTATGTGTTTTTTTAGCTTTTCTTTATCTTTATTCCAAAAAGCAATGTTTCCTAACACAAAGTCATTCCAATACATTTTTGAGGAAGTTAAATCTTCATGCGGATCCAATACTTTTTTTGCGTGAAAAACCGCTTGTTGATAATCACCCGCCAAGCCTTCCATTTGAGCTAAATGCCACGTTAACGAGCTTTCTTTTGAATTATTATGAGAAATAAAACGTTTTATCAGAATAGCGGCTTCAGCATGGCAACCTGATTTTTCTAATAACCTGAACCCAGCATCGTATGTCTGATCAAATTGCTGGTATGTAAGGTTCAAATCGTCTTTTAACCTTTCTTCAAGCGCTACTTTACAATCTGCAAAAGCAAGATTTGATATAAATAATAACCCGATAGATAAAATTCCTGTTTTCAAAATTCTGTCCTTAAATTTGCTAATGTCTGTTGAGGATTACACTGCAATCAGCGCTAAGTTCACCACGAATTAAATGTAGTTGTTTTTATGTAACCTTTAAATTGTTGTTATTTCTCTCTCATGGTAAACATTTGGATTCCAAATTTGCATAAACATCTCTGGATTCTCAATTGGTTGAAAACCATATTGCGCGTACAAACCATGCGCATCTCTTGTCGCCAATACCATTCTCCTCAAGCCTTGAAGCTCGGGGTGAGACACTATGCTCTCAACAAGCCATTTGCTCAAACCTTTGCCTCGATGGCTCTCTACTATGAATACATCAGCAAGATAGGCAAATGTTGCTTTGTCTGTTATGAGGCGGGCAAAACCTATTTGAGAGTCTTGGCTGTCATAAACACCAAAACAAAACGAGTTTGCAATGGCTTTTTCTAACGTATGTTTTGGTATTCCTGACGCCCAATAGCTTTTTGAAATAAAACCGTAAATTACTTCAAAATCGAGGTCAGTTTTATCTGTGCTGATTTTATATCCTTGCACCAGTATTCCTTTGTGATGTTAACACCTGTTATTTAAGAGAATCAGTTTTAACAAAGTTACTAACCGATTGCTACATATATAATTAAAACGCTTTTTTAACAGGATATAGCCTACTGACACAAACACTACCACAACGTAAAACCATTACATTGTTATTAAATTTAACAATAATAGATTTGCAGGTTGCTCATAAGGGGCTTTAATACGCCCCTCTTTTTAATGAATTTTTACAAACGCTTTATGAGTTGATCTACTTTTGCCACAACAGGCCATGCTGAAGATTGAAAATTCCCCAAAACAACTAGAATATAACCTTTTTCTTGATACATATTTAACCTTGCTGTCATGCCTAAATGGGAACCATTATGACCAACAGTTGTATTCCCTGCTGAACTTCTCACAGAGAAACCATATCCCCAGTTTGGTGCATTTAGCTCAGGTTTTGCTGATAAGGCTTTATTAGAGAGTTCACGACTTACTAGTTGAGCATTTTGCATTGCCATGGCGAATTTGTGTAAATCGCCTACAGTTGAATAACCTCCGCCTGCAGGTCCCCCTTTTACCGATTGAAACATCAAATTTTCTGTTACTTGACCAGTTTCGACAGAAAACCAATAATTACGGGCAGTATTTTTGACAGGCACATCTAAGTCATAACTTCCGCTTTGTTGCATGTTAGCTTTTTTATATACATTTTCATTTATGTAATCATAGTAATTTTCACCAGTTACATTCTCAATCACCTGACCAAGTAGAACCATACCCGTATTGTTGTAACGCCATTCAGTTCCGGGTTCAAATGTAGCGTCAATTGAACTGTATAAATGTTGGATATCTTTAAGAGACCGCACCTTATTTTGTATCTCGTCATAGCCAGAAATAATACCAATCCCTGATGTATGGCTTAATAAGTGTCGAATCTTAATTTTGCTAAAATCACCTTTCCCTAAAATGCTTTTATCAATAAATTTAGTGAGCGGATCATCAAGCGATACTTTGCCAGCTTCTATTAGCTGTAAGATAGCGACGCTAGTAAACATTTTGTTCATTGAGCCAATTTGAAACTTCGTTTCTAAGTTATTTTTCACATCATAGCGACGTGAAGCAAAGCCATATGCAGCGCTAAACAAAATGTCATTATTTTTAGCAAGTAATACCGTGCCAGAGAAACTACCTCTTTGCGCCAGTTTATCAGTATAAATTTTGATCTCTTCAATAAATTGTGACTCAGTTAAAGAGCTTTTTGAACCTTGGTTTTGTGGAGTTTCTTCAATAGACCACCCTGTTATTGCTTGAAATTGCTCATCATTAAAAAATAACACTACTTGATGCTGCATATCTGTATTCTTTGAATAAACTTTACTTATATGACGGATGCGATTAGTTGACGTATCAAGTTCTGTAGAAATAACACTCAACTCTCCATGAAAAAGCGCAACATTCATCGAATACCCAACATAACGGTCTTTACCTTTACCCTCCCAGCGTGCAAGAGAATTTGGTGAGAAGTTCTTTACTACAAATTTTTCGATCTCATCTAAATCTTTAGTGTTTAAAACCGTAATAAATTGACTTGCCAATTTGTTATAGTCTACCTCTTTCATTGCATGTGCTTTATGGCTAATAAAACACATAAAAAATATGAGCATTAGTAAATATCGCTTCACTTTACATTCCTTTTATTGTTTATTGAATAATATGGCGCTTGGCCTTCGATACTTTTACTTTTGCGAATAACAAAAAGCGATGAAGTAGTGATTAAGAAAAGCTTAAGAAAACATTAAGCTGAAAATAACTAATAATAACAAATGGATAACTATCAACTTGAGTGAAAGTAAATTATCAAAACAATTTTTTCTTAATGACTCTTTGGTTAATTTTGAGACTGGCGAAATTCAAACAGATGGTAAAGTTGTTGTTGTAGAGCCTAAGGTGATGGCACTTCTTGAAGTATTTTCGCAAAAACCACATCAAGTGTTATCAGCCGAAATGCTTTTTGCTAATGTTTGGCCACAAGCTATTTTCAGTCCTAATTCAGTTCGCAGAAATATTGCTTTGTTAAGACAAGCGTTATCCGATGAAGAAAAGCACATTATAAAAACACACCCAAAGCGGGGCTATAGTCTCGAGGCTGAAATACGTTTTCATGATGAAAAAACGAGCACTCCATTAGCAAAAATACATCAGATAAAAAATACAAAAATAGCACTCTTAATTATCCCTGCTTTGTTTATCATTATCTTCCTTTTCAATTTCCTTAACGAAGATAAACAGATTTCTTTAGAAGATCTTAAGCCTATTACTGCAAGCAATGAAAAAGAGCGTTACCTACAAGTTAGTCCTGATGGGCGTTTCATGGCTTACATACAAAATACCAATCGTCCTAATAAGCGAAGGCTTTTAATCAAAGATTTACTATTAAATTCATATAAAGAATTAAGTACAGACTTAAAAGCGTTCACCTACCTTGCATGGGATACAGATGCAAATACGCTTGTATATTCGTTTCAAGATGAAGGGAGTATTTCATTCAATCGACTGCAACTAGATACAGAAGCGAACGTGATCAGCGAAGAAAAACTCTTTTCTCGTACAGATATAACTTGGAACAGCTTGTTTTTTATAGATGAACAAGAAAACCTTTTCTATTTAGCAAATCAAAACAGTTCCGAACACAGCCGTAATGTAAGCCTATATCGACATAACTTGATTACTGGCCATTCTTACGAAATTCTTCAACCAAATGATGATTTCAAGCCCTACAAGCTCGCTTTATCACCTAACCAGAAACAATTAGCGATAATTGGCTTCAATGAAGATGCAATCTCGGAGGTAAAACTATTAAATTTATCGAGTTTTAACCTTGAATCAGTCGTTGAAATTGATCATAACTGGCACTTTATGACTTGGTTTAACGATGGTGACTCTTTGTTATTGAGTAATGGCAGTGAGTTAAAACAACTTGAATTAAACGGCCAATTAACGACTCTTAATTTTAAAAGTTATAACTTTTTGATTTATCCACAAATCGTTAAGGACAAACTGTATTTTATTGAGGCTAAGTCTGATCAAGATATTTTGATTAGCGCTTTAGATTCACTCTCTACTCCTATAAAAATCGTAAACTCTAATACCATTGATAAAGAAGCTGCACTTTCACCTGATGAAAAACTCATCGCCTACATGTCAATGAAAAATGGACTTCCACAACTTTTTATTAAACATATTGAGACTGAAGAAGAACAATTATTGTTCGTTAACACTGAGCAAGAATATGCTTTATCAAAACCAATATGGGACCCCTCTGGAACACTTATCGCAAGCAGTATAAATAACAAACCATTTCTTATTAAGCTAGAGGAAGACCAGTTCGCAATCGAATGGTTAAATGGAATCATTGGGTATCCAATCGGGTGGTATAAACAGTCAGATGCTATTTTGTTTGTTGATAAGAACACTCACAATGATGAAATAGTTAAATTTGATTTAGTTACTGACGAAATAATGTCATTAAAAACGCAATTGAAAGATAAAGATATTTTTTTAAATGATAACGACGAATTACTGAGTTTTTCAATTGGCCAAGTAATCACTGCTTCTGGTACCAATCTATTTGATAATACGCATTTTATTTCAAGCATTTACCCTATTAAAAATGGCTTCTATTTTCAATACAAAGAAAACGACTCAAGGACAATGAATTTTTACGATTATGAACTTGGTGTTCAAAATTTAAGTATTGATTTTGAAAAGTTTTGTGCGGATTTATGTAGTCAAATAACTGCTATAAGCGGTAATACTATCTTACTCAAAGAACAAACTGATACAGCAGATATTTTAGTTTTGAATATTACATTAAATAAATAGCTTCAATCATAACTAGCTGATCTAGAGTATGTGTTTTCAACCAAACTGATAACATCAGTACATAAATAGCATTCACAAAACAAAGCTAATTGTGTTTGAAAGTAATTTTCAGACACTCTCCTCTCTAATTTTCCCTACTAAATCGCTGAGAACTGAGCAATTACTCTATAGATTAAATTTCTTCATCTATCAGTTCTAATTTAATCGTTTGTTTAGCTTATAGGAATATTTTAAAGTTCACTCGTTGGCAAGAAACACCAACTTATTCAGAGGAAAACTATCATGTTAAAAACACTTGTAACCACTATTGCACTTAGCTCTTTATTAACTTGCTCAGCGATGGCAGTAGCCGACCAAGCTGATTATAAACTGATGGTTATTGAGCAAGCTCAAACTAACGATAATGTAAGCAATGAATATGAAACTGCATTCAACCGCTGTGCATTAAGCGTAAAAGAAAAGAATTTTTCAGAAGCTGAAAACCTATGTACACAAGCGATTTCACTTCTAAACACAAGTAAAGTACCAGGTTACAAACGCCGTGAATTAACATCATTTGCGTTAAGTAATCGCGGTGTTGCACGCATCATGTCAGAAAATGATACAGCTGCAATCTCAGACTTTTATGAAGCAGTTCAAATCTCAAAAAATGAACTGGTAAATCATAACTTAAACCGCGCGAAGCAAAACTTAGCGCTGTAATAGTTAGCCCAACCAAATTGTTGTCGTAAGCCCGGTCCTTGTGTGTTCTGACTGGGCTTTTTTTTGTCTAAAATATACACTCAAGCCACCTACCCAATAAGATATTTTTTTTCATCTAATGGGTGTATTTTTGTCGTTTGTCAATCAGTAACACTGTTTCTAAATTAATAGAGTAAGTGATGTACTTACATTATTAAGGAGATAAACAATGTTCAAGTTCATACCTCTCAAAACCATCTTGATTACCTCACTTTGCATGAGTTCGAATTGGGTGTTAGCAAATGATATCGACTTTAAACTAATGGTAGTGGATGACGAAGCTTCATCCATTGCGATTATGCAAGGTGACTACAATGCTGGTTTAGTAACGTCTGCTGAAGATCCAGCAAATCAATATATAGCGCCTTTTAATCGCTGTGTTGCAAGTGTAAAGCTAAAGCAGTTTGAAAAAGCTGAAGCTGACTGTACTGAAGCAATAAGCCTATTAAAAGAGATTAAAGCATCTCGATTTAAACGTAATGAATTAACGTCGTTTGCATTAAGTAACCGAGGTGTCGCGCGATTTATGGCTAATAATGATACGGCAGCAATTGCTGATTTTTATGAAGCCTCAAGACTCGATGATAATGAATATGTATCATTTAATTTAAATCGCGCAAAACAGGAATTAAAATTGTGGTAATGACTGATTCTAATGCTGAAAAACCAGCCATAATGGCTGGTTTTTTTGTATCTACGTTAAATTTGATCACGTGGCACAAAATCAAGCACCGTCGCATTAATGCAGTATCTATCTTTACCTCTTGGCCCTTCCCCCGGGAATAAGTGTCCTAAGTGAATACCTGAGCTTTTAGATTTAAGCTCAATGCGCTGCATGCCATAACTGTTGTCTTCATGCATGGTCACACTGTCTTTTACCGGGTGAGTAAATGAAAGCCAACCGGTTCCCGAATTAAACCTATCACGAGTATCGAATAATGGCGCACCACTTAGCTTATCAACAAAAATACCATCCGGTGTGTTTTTAAAGATATCGTATTGTTTACAAAATGGGCTATCTGTTCTGGCATGGAATGCAACTCTGAATGCTTCACTATCACCTAATTTAAATGCCCCTAGCGCTTTATAAAACTCATCTTTACTCACATAACCTTGACGGCCATATATCTCTTCGCCATTTTCTATAAATAATAACGTGGGTGTTGCCCATGTTGGGGTTTTAATTTTTAAGCCATCAAGCTGATCTGCATGACGGAATGTCATAGGTATCGAGCCCATGTAATCATTAGCGACTTCTTTTTTAAACTTTTCACAGTATGGGCAATAGCCTTTAGCATCTATCACGACTATTTGCTTATTGGTTAATAAGGCCGTGTTATCAACTTGCTGTTTTTCTACTGGCGTAAAAACAACCCCTGTTGAGTGATCAGGACAATAGCCATTAGGGTTTTTCTTTAAATAATCTTGATGATATTCCTCTGCCGCATAAAACGAATCGAGAGGTTTTATAACAGTAACAATCTTGCCGTACCCTGCTGCGGTTAACTTACCTTGGTATTCATCTTTAAGTTTATTAGCAACCTTAAGTTGCTCGTTATTACTAACCAAAATTGTTGAGCGGTATTGAGTGCCAATATCATTGCCTTGGCGATTTAACTGAGTTGGATCATGATTTTCGAAATAGTATTTTAATAATTCTTCTGTCGTTAACTGATTACTGTTGTAAGTCACTTTGACAACTTCTGCGTAGTTATTTTCATCAAATCGACGTGCGCTACGTGTTATATTCTTGTAGGTTGCTTTAAAACCGCTACCGTCAGCATAACCAGATACCGCATCTAAAACACCATCAAGTGCTTCGTATCGTTTTTCAGCTCCCCAAAAGCAACCAGAACCAAGCACAATTGTTTCAATATGTCCGGTTGCGTTGTCTGGCATCTCTTGCGCTGTTGTATGATTCATAGTGAAAATGGCACTGCAAGTGAATAATGTCAGTAACATCGACTTAATTGTCATACTAATTTCCTCTTAAAAGCCTGTATTTAAAGGAGACCGACCATAAGCATTAATAATTTCAGCTTAAACGCATGCAAACAGCTATTCACCGCTAACAATTTAACTCTTAAGCTTATTTACGGTAAAACACAGCTTTTTAACATTGGGATATTAAAAAATGAAAATTGCACACAGCTTGTCTGCTATTGCATTAGGGTTAACACTTGCTACGCAAGTGAATGCCGCAGAGTTCACTTTTGCAAAGTCAATTAAGCCAAACGACACCACCTTAGTTTTATTTTTAGACACTGATAGTCAAGTTGCTAACTTTAACTATTTAAAGCCAGAAACCCAAACTCACCTAAATAAGGTCATTGAGTTCAGCGATTTTAAAGCAGGTTATGGCAAAACATTAGAAGTCATCGCTCCTAATGGCAGCGACCACCAGCGCATCTTACTTGTTGGCTTAGGAGAACAGCCAAAACTAGATGCAGCAAAAATGGCAAAACTCGGTGGTAATGTTCACGCTAAATTACAGTCTGCTAAACAAACAACCGTAAGCCTCGATTTTTCAGAGCTAAAAGACAGCGCAATCAATGCTAAATATGCAGCTGAATTTGCACATGGTGCGAATTTACGTGACCACCGTTTTGAGCAGTACAAAAAAGAACAAGATACACATGTAGTTAACTATACTGTTGATGTTGAAAATTTAGACCAAGCAGTCAAAACCCATAAATTACTACAACACATTGAACAAGGTGTATTTTTAGCACGTGATTTAACCTCTGAAGTTGCAACAGAAATGACGCCGTCTGATTTTGCAAAAGCCGCACAAGAGTTAAATAAATTAGGCGTTAAAATTACCGTTTTAGAACCAAAACAAATTAAAAAATTAGGCATGGGTGCGTTAGAAGCTGTTGGCCGTGGTAGCGAAGAAGGTTCACGCTTAGTTGTTGCACATTACCAAGGTAATAAAGACACCCCAATTGCATTGATTGGTAAAGGCATTACCTTCGACTCTGGTGGTTATAGTATTAAAACAGGTGCTTCGATTGCCCGCATGAAATCAGATATGGCAGGCGCAGCAGCAGTACTGGGTACGGTTAAAGCAATGGCACTTGCAAAAGCAGATACCAACGTAGTGGCTGTAATGGGTATGGCTGCAAATATGGTGTCACAATTCTCGGTAGCGCCTGGTGATGTTGTTCGCACAGCAGAAGGTTTAAGCGTTGAAATAGTTAATACAGATGCTGAAGGCCGTTTAGTGCTAAGCGATGCAATGTGGTATGCCCGCGACAAGTTTAAACCAAGTATTATGATTGATGTGGCTACATTGACTGGCTCAAAAATCGGTGCTGTAGGTAATGAATACGCAGCGGTTTTCTCTGATGATGACCAGCTTGTTGAGCAACTTACAATTGCAGGAAAGCAGGTTAACGAGAACTTATGGCGCTTACCACTTGGTTACGAAGATGCACTAAAATCGGATATCGCAGACCTTAAAAATATTGGTTCGCATGGTCCAGGTGCAACGACAGCAGCAAGTTTCTTACAAAACTTTGCCGGCGATACCCGTTGGGTTCATATCGATATTGCTGGTAATGCACTTAACAGCAAAGCTAAAGATGAGTTAACTGAAGGTGGCACTGGTTATGGTGTTCGCTTGTTATCAAACTGGCTTTTAAACAACGCTAAGTAATAACACATAGTAATACGCCAAGCAGCTGTAATGATTTTATAACTGCTTGGCAATCATGAGTTTTTCTAATTAACATTAAACACTCATTTACATCATTAGCACTCACCCTATATGCTAAATAGTATCAAGGGATAATAATAAGATTGACCTGCAATGACGACAAAAAGCACACCAAAGATTATGGCGCTCACTACGCATTGTATCTTCTTCGATGCATATGAAAGTGCTGAGCATGGCTTAAATACACAAAAAAAGATTTGGGCGCTGGCTCAATTTTGCCAATCGACGGGAGATTTCGTTGATGTTGTTCCAGCTAATAACAACTTAACTCTGTATCTAAAAGAGTCTGAAAAGCTAGCAAGTTGGCTGCCATTATTGCTTGAGCAGTGGCAAGAGACTACGACTAAAGATTTTGCATCAACTCATCATAAGCTACCCACCGTATATGGTGGTCAACATGGCCCTGACATTGCTCATGTAGCTGCAGAGCACAACTTAACTGTTGATGAAGTCGCGCAGTTACATAGTAGTAAAACCTACCCTGTTTTATTTTTAGGTTTTCAACCTGGTTTTGCTTACTTAGATGGCTTGGATCCTAAATTATATACGCCTCGTCGAAGCGAGCCGCGCATCTCAGTGCCAAAAGGGTCTGTCGCTATTGGTGGCGAGCAAACAGGCGTATATCCTGAAACGTCACCCGGTGGCTGGCAAATAATCGGTCACACCGACTTTAAATTATTCGATATTAATGCAACCTCTCCCTGTGCTGTTAAACCCGGTGATACCTTAGAGTTTGTTATTCAGGAGGTGTTAAAATGATCACCATCGTTAAACCTGGCATGCAAATGTCTATACAAGATCAAGGCCGCGTGGGTGCTCGTCATTTGGGAATTGGCCAATCTGGCTGTATTGATCCTTATGCGCAGATCATAGTAAACCGATTAGTTGGAAACGCAGATAACAATCCAGTCATTGAGATCACCCTAGGTCTTGCTGAAATTAAATTCGATAACGACTACTACATTGCCTTGCATGGAACAGATATGAAAGCCAGTGTTAATGGTAATGCGATTGAACCAGGCTGGAGTTTTTACATTAAAAAAGGTGATGTGTTAAAGCTAAATGCCGCACGGCATGGGTTTAGAAGCTACCTTGCTATAGGCGGACAATGGCAGCTACCTGACCCTATATTGGATTCCTACTCAACAGATATAACAGCTGGTTTTGGTGGTCTAACCGGACAAGCACTGAAATCTGGAGACAGCTTTGAGGTAATACCAAAATACAACACTAAAGTCGGTTTAGGTGCAATGCTACCACCTAAAAGCACCCAAATACGCATACATGCTGGCCCACATGCTGCAGTTTTGCCTAAAGACACCATAGTTAATTTTATAAATCATTCATGGCATGTATCACCTAATAGTAACCGCATGGGTACACGATTATTAAGTGATGAGTGTGGCTTAGAGCATGATGTGTCATTGCCATCGATGGCAGTAGCACCAGGCAGCATTCAGTTGCCGCCAAATGGAGAACCAATTGTGTTATTGAATGATGCGCAAACAACCGGTGGCTATCCTTTGCTAGGAACTGTGATCGACGCTGATCTTCGTCATTTTGCCCAATTAAAGCCAGGTGATTTTTTACATTTCAAGTTTGTTACTCTAGCAGATGCTTTTAAGGCGAAAGAAAAGCTAACAGCTCACCTTAATCAATTAGCCATTGCGCTAAAATACAAAAACAAATAGTTAATCTGATTAGCAAGTGGCTTGCCACTTGCTTTCTTAAAGCTCCCACTTGTCTATACATCTTCGATAAACAAATTGAACAATTAGTTTGCTTAACGCTACGCACCAAAATAGTGCAAAAAACAACACTTTTAATGGCGCTATTTACCACTTCAAGCCAGCCCATTTGCTCAAATCAAGTATTTAAATTGCTCACAACTTAGGCAGCCACCCCATTTTGGTGCAAAGCAATAACACTTGGTGCATATTTTATTCTCAAATATTTAAAAAAGCTGTGTGACTTAGGTAATTATTTCTGTTAAAACAAACATTCGCAGTTATATAAATTCTGTTAACTGCGCACATATTTGGAATGAGGAGTCACTATGTGTTCAATATTTGGGGTATTAGATATCAAATCTGATCCCACCCAATTGCGAAGTCAAGCAATTGAGATGTCAAAACTTTTAAGACACCGCGGACCTGACTGGTCTGGCGTATATTCATCTGATAAAGCTATTTTAGTCCACGAGCGTCTTGCTATCGTTGGTGTATCAAGTGGTGCGCAACCTTTATATAATCCAGAGCGCACACATATCCTTGCTGTAAATGGTGAAATTTATAACCACAAAGAGCTTGCGGCAAATCTAGAAACAGACTTTAAGTTTCAAACTCAATCAGACTGTGAAGTTATCTTAGCTTTATATAAACAAAAAGGGCCTGAATTCTTAGACGACTTGAATGGTATTTTCGCTTTTTGTTTATACGATGAAGAACAAGACGCCTACCTAATAGGTCGTGACCATATTGGTATTATCCCGCTTTACACAGGTCATGATGAGCATGGTAATTTTTATGTTGCTTCAGAACTAAAAGCGCTTTCACCAATTTGTAAACACATTGAAGAGTTTCCTCCGGGTCACTTCTTGTGGAGCAAAGATGGTCAACTTCGTAAGTATTACAGCCGCGATTGGCAAAGCTATGACGCAGTAAAAGACAACGAAGCTAAATCAAGCGATGTTAAAGAAGGCTTAGAAGCTGCTGTTAAACGTCAACTAATGTGTGATGTACCTTACGGTGTTCTATTATCAGGTGGTTTAGACTCATCGGTTATTTCAGCTATCACGCAACGTTTCGCCGCAAAACGTATCGAAGATAATGACGAGTCTGATGCTTGGTGGCCAAAACTGCACTCTTTCTCAGTTGGTCTTGAGGGCTCACCAGACTTAGCAGCTGCACAAAAAGTTGCAGATATGATTGGTACGGTTCACCACCCTATCCACTTTACTATTCAAGAAGGTATTGATGCTCTTCGCGAAGTGATTTATCACATTGAAACGTACGATGTGACAACCATTCGTGCCTCAACTCCTATGTACTTAATGGCGCGTCAAATTAAAGCCATGGGTATAAAAATGGTGTTGTCTGGCGAAGGTGCTGATGAGCTTTTTGGTGGTTACCTTTATTTCCACAAAGCACCTAATGCGCAAGAGTTCCATGAAGAGCTTAACCGTAAAGTGTCTAAACTACATATGTTTGACTGTTTACGGGCTAATAAATCTATGGCTGCTTGGGGTGTAGAAGCACGCGTGCCTTTCTTAGATAAAGAATTTGTAGACGTTGCAATGCGTATCAACCCTGAAGCGAAAATGTGTAAAGACGGTAAAATCGAAAAACACATTATCCGTGAAGCGTTTGACGGCTATCTACCAGACGAAGTGTTATGGCGTCAAAAAGAGCAATTCTCTGATGGTGTAGGCTATAACTGGATTGATACTTTAAAAGAGTATGTGAGCGAGCAAGTAAGCGATCAAGACCTTGCTAACGCTAAATATAAATACCCGATTAATACGCCAGATTCTAAAGAAGCGTATTTCTATCGTAGTATTTTTGAAGAGCACTTCCCTGGTGATGCAGCGGCAAAATGTGTTCCGCATGGCAAATCAGTTGCTTGTTCAACACCTGAAGCGCTTGCTTGGGATGAGTCATTCCAAAACAATGCTGACCCTTCTGGTCGTGCTGCTGGCGTTCATAACGACGCTTATAAAAAGTAGTAATTTTGTGCTGCAAGCCCTGTGTTTGCAGCACTTTCCTCTCAACTGAAATAATTTGTTTTGAAATAATACTGTCATCAAATTAATCCTCTGCTGCATCAAATTGTTCACAATTCCAACAAAAAACGTAAAAAACCGCATTTATTCGGCTGTTTAGGGACAAAACCATTTACATTTTTTTTCGAACTCCTACACTAAAGACTAAACTTTGGTACAAATTTAGTTCGTCTACAAACTATTTTTCGGTTTCATACGTATAAGTAGTGTTAGCCGAGATGTGCCAACCGGCCGTTTAGCTTTCTGCTAGATATAACTACAACAAGAGGTATTCATGAGCGAACATCATGATAAGTACAGTATCGACAATACCGACTACACCGTCGGTCAGGACAATGTGCAAAAATGGGGTTTTGATGTGCACAACCCTGTATTTGGCATTAGTGCAGGTTTAATTGCGCTATTTTTAGTGGCAACACTTGTGTCAGATGCTGAAACAGCAAAAACAACCCTGAATGGAATTAAAAACGACATTATTAATAATTTTGATGGCTTTTTTATGTGGTCAGCAAACTTATTCGTATTGTTTTGCTTGGCGTTAATTGTTTCACCATACGGCAATATCCGCCTTGGTGGTAAAGAAGCGCGCCCAACTCACTCTCGTATTTCATGGCTTGCAATGTTATTTGCTGCGGGTATGGGTATTGGCTTAATGTTTTGGGGCGTAGCAGAGCCTGTCGCTTACTTTACAGGCTGGTACGAAACACCACTCGGCGTTGAAGCAAACACACCAGAGGCTGCGAAATTAGCAATGGGTGCAACTATGTTCCATTGGGGTTTACACCCTTGGGCAATTTACGCCGTTGTTTCGCTTTCGTTAGCATTCTTTTGCTACAACAAGGGCCTGCCGTTATCAATCCGCTCTATTTTTTATCCTATTTTAGGTGACAAAGCATGGGGCTGGCCGGGCCATCTTATTGATATTCTTGCTGTACTTGCCACCTTATTTGGTCTCGCAACGTCTCTTGGTTTAGGTGCACAGCAAGCCGCTGCAGGTATAAACCATGTGTTTGGTACTGATAGCGGTATTGGTCTACAAATCGGCGTTATTGTTGGTGTTACTCTACTTGCAGTGATCTCTGTTGTTCGTGGTATCGACGGCGGTGTAAAGCTGCTTAGTAATGTAAACATGGTTATCGCATTTGTGTTACTCGTATTTGTTGCTCTCGTTGGTTTTTCAGCAGCGTTTGGTAATCTTCCTAATACTGTTATGGGTTATGTTGAAAACATTATTCCGTTAAGTAACCCACATGGCCGTGAAGATGAAACATGGATGCACGGCTGGACAGTATTCTACTGGGCTTGGTGGATTTCATGGTCACCGTTTGTAGGTATGTTCATTGCGCGTGTATCTGAAGGTCGTACAATTCGTGAATTCTTAATTGCCGTATTACTTGTGCCTACCGTTGTGACTATCTTCTGGATGTCTATTTATGGTGGTATCGCTATTGAACAAGTTATTGATAAAGTGGGTGTACTAGGTGAGAAAGGTTTAACTGATGTACCACTTGCGATGTTCCAAATGTTTGAAGCCCTGCCAATGTCGCAAGTGCTTTCATTCATTGCAATTGTGCTGGTACTCGTGTTCTTTATTACGTCATCTGACTCAGGTTCTTTAGTTATCGACTCTATCACTGCCGGTGGTAAAGTTGACGCGCCAGTGCCACAACGTATTTTCTGGGCAACAATCGAGGGTGCGATTGCTGCAGCGCTTGTTTGGATTGGTGGCACACAAGCTATCGAAGCATTACAAGCCGGTGCCGTATCTACGGGCTTACCGTTTACCTTTGTATTGCTATTAATGTGTGTAAGTTTAATCCTTGGTCTACGTACAGAGCCAAGAAACTAACCACTACCTTTAAATAAAAAACGCCGCTATATGCGGCGTTTTTTATTTATAAGCTTTGCTTATTTAATTTAAATTACTCGTCATAAAATCTGTGCTGTTAAGCACGCTATATGAGCAATTCGCTTAGCGGTGTATCTGGGCGGTAATGATAAGCAATTTGCGCTTGTAACAGCTCTGCGGTGGCAATGGCATCGTTCAGTGCGTTATGGTTTTGATACGCAGGTAATGAATAACGAATACGAGAATCCGCAAGACGAACGGAATCAAGCTTAGAATTAAACAACCTACCTAGTAGACCTTGTTTAGCTCTAAGCGCCCTGCTTTCAAGCTCCAACGTGTCTATTACTGCAAATTCAAGGCCTTCACCTAATCGCGATTGTAGCGCTTGATACAAAAAGTGTCGTTCAATGGGAGCAAAATGCACCACTATGACTTTACCTTTTAATGCTGCTAGTAATGGCTCCATAATAGATGAAAAATCTGGCGCATCACTTACTTCTGAATGGGTAATACCATGAATAACGATCGACTCTTCAGCGAGCTTACGTCTTGGTTGTACAATCCAATGCTGGCTATCTTTACAAAAGATGCGCCTAGCATTAAATGGAATTAAACCAACACTGACTATATCATCATTTTGAAAATTTAGACCGGTCGTCTCAAAATCAAGCGCCACTAAGGGCACGTCGCTAATTGGCATGTTTAAATCACAAATAGCGGCTTGATAAAACTCTTGAATTAGCGGCTGTTTGCTAGCCGCTAATAACTGCTGATACCGAGTCGGCCAATCAAGTTTTACACCTTGTTTAGCCATTACTTCATCCCTGTATTGGCAGAGTATCTGAATTTAAGGAAATTCTGCGCTTTATCTAAAATCGCAAACGCTTCTTTAAGGTTGCGCTGCTCAAAAGGCGATAGTAAATGTGGCTCAAGATCGTTATCTGGGGCTTCGTCTAACTTTTCAATTTGCCATGCTTGGTGGCGAATACGAACCATCGCAATGTATTCTAAGGCATCTCGAAGATCTTGCGCTTTCCCTGCGGGTAAAAGCTTTGCTTCGATGATATCTTCTAAACGCTCGAATGAATTTTGTTTACGACTGCCTATTGCTAAAGCATGAACACGAATCACATCTGATAATGGCGCAGTACCGCGGCGTTTTAAGTTCATAGAACGCTTATGCTGACCATTATGCTCTAGTACAAAATCTTTAAAGAAACCTAAAGGCGGTGTTCTGTTACGGGCATTGGCTGCAAGGTTAGCCAAGAAACGCTTATTCTTACGCCCTTCAGTTGCAATAAATCGTTTGAGCTCATCAGCCCATTTGGTTTTACCGTAAACGCCATCTAAATCAAAAAAGATAGAGCTGTGTAATAAAGCCTGTGGTTTTGGTTCTGCCATCCAGCCTGCAAATTGCTCTTTCCACTGCTCACGAGTTAAACGCCACTTTTTAAATGACGCCATGATTTCCCCTTCGCAGTATTTATAGCCACATTCGGCTAAACTATCACAGACAAAATCAGCGAGCTTTTGAAAATATTCGTCATGTAATTCCTCGTTAAAGCTATTATCAAGAATAATGGCGTTATCTTGGTCGGTTACAATTAATTGCTCATCACGAGCCATTGAACCTAAGGCAATAAAACAATAAGGAATGGGTGGCGGGCCAAATTTTTCTTCGGCTAAATCAAGTAAACGCTGTTTAAAGGTACGCCCTATTACAGCCATTGCTGTACCAATCATATGAGAGTTAGCGTCTTCGTTAACCATGCGTACAAACACGTTAGGTAGCTGACGTGCATAATGCGCTAAATCTTCTACAGATTGCTGAGCTAAAATTCCCCGCACTAACAATAAACTGCTTTGTGATTCATATCGCAGAATGTCAGATAAAGAAATAACACCGATGGGCTTTTTCTTAACAACGACAGGTAGGTGATGAATGTTATCTCTGAGCATAGCAAGCACAGCCTCAAACACATAGGCGTTGCTATCGAGTAAGATAAGATCCGTTTGCATAATTTGCTCGGCAGGTGATTCGTAACTTAAGCCTTCAGCAATCACACTGGTGCGCAAATCTCGGTCTGTAATTATGCCAACTACTTGACCATCGTCATCGTCAGGATCATCACTGATGGGTTTATCGGCATCTGTTACTAATACAGACGATACCGACTCTTGTGTCATCAATTGGGCAACCATTTGCACAGACGCGTCTTTTGCTACGGTCACTACATCTCTGTGCAGTAATGATTTAACTTTTGCAGTTGTTAAATCATTACTGTCAGCCTGCTCTACAATGGCCTGATGAAGACGCACATTGCCATCAGCTTCAAAGAAGTCTGCAAAGGCTTCGTATTCATCACAATATTGATTAAATAGCTCTACATTAATGCAATACACTAAGGTGTCTTCGAGGGCCTTGGCAGGAAATCGGACTTTGCGGTTCATCAGCAAACCCATTTGTCCGAAAATACCACCGACAGTTAAGCGGTTATACAAATCACCATCACGTCGATACATTTCGACGGCTCCGGTTCTAATTACATATAAATCGGCAATATCATCGCCGTAATTAAGGATTTGTGTTCCCGCTCTGAAGTAGGCTATCTCTACTTGTGAAGCGAGAGTGTTAACCGCTTCTTCGGGCAAATCATCAAATGGAGCATGATCACTTAAAAATTGTGCTATATCGACGTGTTCGGCTTGCATAAGCGTACCTAGTTTTGAGCTTTTCCTTGATTGTGAGTGTAATCTGCTATTTTTTCAAAGAAAAAATAGCAGATTTAAATGGATTAAGCCTTTTCTAGTTCTTCGGCCAGAAGTTTCGACTCATCACCACGAGGTTTGGTAAAGCGCGCTAAACCAAGATAAATCACAGGTGTAAGGTATAATGTGAACAGCACTGCTAATGCTAAACCACCAAATACCACCCAACCAATCGCGTTACGCGCTTCGGCACCGGCACCGGTGGATAATATAAGTGGTAATGCACCTAGCAAAGTAGACACTAAGGTCATCGCAATTGGGCGTAACCTCACAAGAGCAGCTTCTTCAACTGCTTCTCTAACACTGCGACCTTTATCTCGTAATTGGTCAGCAAATTCCACCAGCAAAATAGCATTTTTAGCTATTAAGCCAATAAGCATGACCAAACCTATTTGTGAATAAATGTTCAATGATGTACCCGTTAGATACAAGGCCAAAATGGCCGATGTAATGCCAAATGGCACAGTGATCATCACTACAATGGCACTATTAACACTTTCAAATTGCGCAGCTAACACAAGTAATACAATCAAAAATGCCAAAATATAGGTGATCAAGACTTCATTAGCCGTTTCTTCAAAGGTGAGTGCCTCACCCTTAAAGGCTAAACTTATACCAGCTGGCAGGTTTTGCTCAGATATTTCACGGATTTTATTTACAACTTCGGCAATAGTAATATCATCTGGCATTTCCATGCTTAATTCGATTGCTCGGCGCTGAGCATGGCGCTCTAGTTCTGCTGCAACACCTTCTTCTGTAATGGTTGCCACACTACTCAGTGGCACTAACTGACCATTACGACCCCCAACATATAAGTTTGCTAAGTCACTTGGGTTTGTAATAGTTTGGTTTTGTGCTTGCAGCATAATAGGGATTGATTGGTCGCCGATGTTTAAATCAGCAATGTCATCGCCGTTAATGGCTGCTCTAAGTGTAATAGATATATCACTGAGCGATACGCCGAGCTCTTCAGCACGACGTCTATCAATATTGACCCGTAATTGCGGTTGTGACGGTTGGTACGAGATACGTACCGGTGCCACTTCTGGCAAGGCTTTTTCTATTTCTGCCGAGAAACTCTGTGCCGCTTTAAAGATCTCAAGGTAATTTTGCCCCAATAATGCAAGCTCAATACCACCGCCTTGACCACGCAAGTTCAAACTATTTGAACCACCTGGGTAGCCAGCCGCACCTGGAATGTTTCCTAAAGGTCCACGAATTTTATTGATAATTTCTTGCTGACTAAAATTTCGTTCGTCCCAATGCTTTAACGGCACAGTTATAAATACGATATTCGGATCCCATTGCCCAACGACGGTATATATAGACTCAATATCACCACTTTCAACATAGGGCAGTAAAATGTCTTCCATTTGCACCGCTTGCCTGTCCATAAAGTTAAGGCCTACACCATCTGGGCCACGGGCGAAAATGCGAATTTTACCACGGTCTTCTGTCGGCAATAATTCATTATCTAAATTGAAATACAGCGCACCAGAGCCTGCTGCAACGAGTAAGCAAGCAAAAAATGTTAGCCATGCATGTTTAAGTACACCATGAATTGAGCGTTTGTATATATTCGCTAAAGCATGCCCAACTTTTGCAAAAGGATGAAAACCACCCTGCTTTAATTTAAGTTTTGATGTTAGTGCAGGCACTAAAGAAAGCGCTACAAAGCTTGATATAATGACAGCTCCAGCAAGCACACCACCAAACTCTCTAAATAGTCGCCCTGCTGTTGAAGGCAAAAAGGCAATCGGCACAAACACAGCTGCTAATACAGCGGTTGTTGCCACCACAGCAAAAAATACTTCGCGGGTGCCAATTACAGCCGCAGCTCTGCGGCCAAGGCCTAAGCCACGCTGACGTTGAATATTTTCACTGACCACAATCGCATCATCTACAATAAGGCCTGTCGCTAATACCAGCGCCAACAAAGTTAAGATATTAATCGAGAAACCAAGCGCCCAAATCAGTGCTAAAGAACCTATTAACGCAACAGGTATGGCAAATGCGGGGACGAGCGTTGCTCGCCATGAGCCAATAAACACCCAAAGTGTGATCACTACTAACAGCACTGTCAGTAATAGGGAGTTTATTACTTCATCCACTGAGCTTCTAATAAACTGCGCATCGTCGGAGGTTAAGGTAAATTCCATTTCAGGAAAACGAACTCTCATACGTTCTATTAAGGTCAGCACTTCATCAGAAATTTCGATAGTATTTGATTGAGCTTGGCGTATTATCTCCATGCCAATCACTGGCGTCCCATTTAATCGCACGAATGAACGCGGATCAGCTGGGCCAAAATACACTGCAGCAACATCACCAATACGGGTATCGTCGCGCACTATAATATCTGCCACTTGTTCAGCTGATATTGACGTAGCATCGGCACGAACAATCACCTGTTGATCGCTTGATTTTAAACTACCGGCAGGCACATCAAAGGGAGCTTGGCGAAGTACATTGGCAATATCTGGTACCGTAAGGTTAAAGCTGCTTAGCTTAAGTGGGTCGATGCGCACTCTAAGCACCCGCTCTCGGTCGCCATTTAAGCGAACATCGGCAACCCCAGGAATAGTTAAAAACTGCGGGGCTAAGTCAACATCAACGCGTTCAGTAAGTGCTTCTAATGATAAGCTGTCGCTTGATACCGTTAGCGATACCACCGCTTCGGCATCGTTATCAGCTTTAATGATAGATACACGCTCTACTTCTTCGGGCAATTCTCGCTGTACACGGGCAACCGATTCGCGCGTTTCGTTGGCTGCATCATCTAGGTTAACACCCGGGCGAAACTCAACTACAATACGGGCATTATTTTCTTCACTTTGCGCACGAATTGTTTTAACACCACTTACCCGAGCAACAGCCCCCTCAAGTTTACTGGTTACCTCGGTATCAACGGTTTCAGGCGAGCCCCCAGGAAACGATGCTGAAACAGTAATGCGTGGCCTGTCTACATCTGGTAGTTCACGTATTTCAATACCAGCAATAGCGGCAATACCCGCTATGATGATTAACAAATTCAGCACCACGATTAATACGGGCCGACGTATCGCCATTGATGGTAAATCTTCCATCATAGGTTGCTGTTTCATTATCACTCCTTGGCAAGCGTTGTTTCATTCATAAAAGTAAGCTCTTGGTTTGGGCGTAAACGTTGCACGCCTTCAGTAACCAATAAATCACCTTCTTTTAAGCCACCAGATACCAATAACCGACCGGCTAAACGCTGTTCAATTTTAACATCAACACGTGTGGCTTTTTTATTAACACTTTTCCACACGTAAGGGCCCGCGGCTCCCCACATCATGGCAGCTTCAGGAACCACTGCATGCTCTTCACCAAGTAAATTAATATGCACACGAAAACTCATACCAGGCATAAACTGATGAGATTCATTATTTAACTTTGCTTTGGTTCTTAAGGTGCGCGCTTGAGGATTAATACGAGAGTCTAACTGGGCGACTTGTGCACTGTAAGTTTTGTCGCCTAGCCAAGGGATCACGTCAACAGCTGATTTTTCCTTTAAAACATCAATTGCTGCTTCTGGTGCATTAAAGTTTATGTACAGTGTTGATACATCATCAATCGTTGCAATCGCAGTTTGTGTTGTGATCCGGTCGCCAACTTCTACATCTGTTAGCCCCATCACACCACTAAACGGAGCACGAATTTCGCGGTCTTCACGCTCTGTTTTTGCTTGCATCAACTGCACTTTCGCAAGCTCATGCAGGGTTTTTGCATCGTCTAAATCGCTTTGTGGTACGGCACCTCGAGCGTGGCTTTCTTCGAGCCGCTTCATTGTTCGCTCTGTGTCATTTAAGGTTATTTGTGCTTCTAAAAGAGCAGCTTGCTGCCTGCGCGAATCAAGCTCAAGTAGCAAGTCTCCTTTTTTGACATTGTCACCGGGTTTGAAGTGAACAGCAGTCACCCTATCCCCAACCGCAGGGTATAAGGTTACAGAACGCACAGCTTCAGCACTACCAACTACTTTTATTTGTTGTTTTGCTTTTTCAACCGTAACTGATTCAACAACTACGTTTGCAGCCTCAGCGACTGATACGCAACTAATTAAGGCAAGAAAAGTCCATGAATGCAATTTGCCAATTATCAAAAGTGTCACCTAAATAAGAATCGTTTTAATTGTTACGAAGTGTAACAGCTTTGTGATCAATAAAAAGAATGCTTCGTTTAATAAACAAATTGATAAGTTAAAATGAATAATTAGAAATACGGCGCTGATTTTGCCGCATTTCTATCTGTAAAATCGCTTATTTAAGTGAGCTATTTTCAGGCAATAAATCATTACAGATAGCTAAGTCACTTTAAACGCATGTAGCAACAGGTTTTATCCCTCAAACTGATTTGTATGAATGCAGATTAATCTTATAAATTAATACAGTTAACTGCAGGCACGGTTTTTAAACGCGCTTCTGAGGCAATGGTCACTTCTACACAACCAGAATTAAGATCAATTTCGTCCTTTTGAATAACAGAAAAACGCCCTTCTTGCTCTGCTCTAAGTGCGTATTCAAAGGCATTGTTGCTACCCTCTGCAATGGCAGTAAAAAGTCCACCAATAATTGCACCGGCTAATGCCCCAGCAACCATATCTTCATGATTGCCATCTAATTCATCGATAAGCCCTATTGCAGAGCCACCAACAATGCCTGTTTTGACATTAGATGACAGTTTTACAGGTTTAACATCTTCAACTTTGGCGTAAAATTTTTTAATCATGACCTGCTGATCGGCTCTATCAACACCTTGTGTCGCGCAGCCACCTAGTAATAATAAGCTCACTAGTAGTTTCTTCATACCCATTTAGTCCTATAAAGTATTGCTGTTAGGTAGAATAATAACTACTTAGTTCGTAAGGGACTGTGAGATATATGTAGGTAAGTGTAAAAAAGCGCACTAACTTATTACTAGGTAACTCAACTAAAAAATCCTCGGATAAATCAGAGCTTAAACACTATTGAAGCAATGATATTATGTGTGTTGCTATCATTAATTTTTGTATTTTCATAATCAAGTGTTAAGGCCGTACCACTAGACAATGCATAACCAATACCTAGCCCGGTTAAAAGTGATACTCCAGAGTCTTTTTGATCAACAATAAAGTAATCATCAGAGAATTTTTGAAGAAAGCTAAAATTACTATCCCAAAGTACACTGCCTAAATGCCCCCTAACAAATACATTGCCAGTAATTGGGTATGTACCAAGTAAACGCAGATCAAGTGCATTGGTTTCAAGCCCTCCGCTGTAAACAGAGTTTTTAACGACCGTACCACTTTGATTAGTTGTTTCGCTATAGACATTAAATTCGGCTTCGCCAAGCACACTAAAACCTGCTTCTATTGCTAGATATTGATTAAATTGGTAGCCGGCAAATCCTCTAAATCCCGTTCCTGTGTCACTGTAGTCATAACGTAACGGTAAAATTTCTTGCTGCTCTATCAAGGGGATAAAATTAACATCGTAGTAATTTTTTTGAGCAGAAATGCCAATGTAACCAAATTTATTTTCGTTAAGCGCTGAATGAGCAAAAAATGGCATTGAACACATTGCCACCGTAAGTAGTTTGTACATTGTATATATCCTTATACTTCAAACGTTTACTTTTTAAAATTAAGAAAAGATAGTGTTGGAGATGGTATCTAAAATAAATAATCGGCAGATTGTACAGCAATAAGGAACAAATGGTAGCTTTTATAGTAATTACAGTGACTTAATAAACAAAGTAACTATATTTAAAAAGCTAACTAATAAATAATCCATAAAAAAACCCCAGACTATGCTGGGGTTTATAAGAAATTTGCTAAAGGTTACTGTTGGCGCTGTGCTTCTTTTTGCGCTCTTTTAGCTTCTTTACGTTTACGAAGTACTTCTTGCGCTTCGTTACCGATGTGACCTTCGCCACGCGCTTGTGCTAATTCGATTTGCTTTTGACGCTCAGCAAAGCGTGCACGTTGCTCTTCTGTTAGGCTGTCGTGACAGTGGTGACACGAAACACCTTCCATGTATTCAGGCTTTTGCTTTTCTTCTTCAGTGATAGGCATACGACAGGCATGGCATTGGTCGTAAGAGCCTTTTTGTAAGTCGTGATTTACCGCAACGCGGTTATCAAATACAAAACACTCACCTTCCCACATGGTTTCTTCTTTTGGTACTTCTTCTAAGTACTTAAGGATACCGCCTTCAAGGTGGAATACTTCGTCAAAACCTTGCTCTTTCATATACGCAGTTGATTTTTCACAACGAATACCACCAGTACAGAACATAGCGACTTTTTTGTGCTTTGCTGGATCTAGGTTTTCTTTTGCCCACGCTGGGAATTCACGGAATGTCTTCGTGTTTGGATCAACCGCATTTTGGAAAGTACCAATCTCGATTTCGTAATCATTACGCGTATCGATAAGAATCACTTCAGGGTCTGAAATTAACGCGTTCCAATCAGCTGGTTTTACGTATGTACCCACTACTTCACGTGGGTCGATACCTTCAACACCCATAGTTACGATTTCTTTTTTCAGTTTTACCTTAGTACGGTAGAACGGGCATTCGTCATCGTATGACTCTTTAGTCACAATGTTGTCTAGGTTTGGTTGTGAATCTAGCCATGCAAGTAGGTTATCGATACCTTCACGTTTAGCAGAAACAGTACCGTTGATACCTTCAGCCGCAAGTAACAAAGTACCGCGTACTTCATTGTCTTCCATTACTTTAAGTAATGGTTGGCGAATAGCTTCAAAATCTGGAAGGGCTACAAATTTGTAGAGTGCGCACACAACAAAGTGCTCGCTGGTTACATTGTCTTTATGAACAGCAGTCATGGTTTTACCTTTTGCCTTAAATGCCCATGTGGGGCGTTAACCGAATCGTAAATCCGGCGCATTGAGGGCGCGTATTTTACGCGAATTAGCGATAATTGCAAAAACTGATGCGAAATAGCTGTGTTTTTACTGTCTCCTAGCAAGGCAAGTACGTTATAATGAACAGGATTTACTAAATTTTGCTCATCGGAGATTACGCATTGCATTTTACTGAACTTGGGATTGATACACGCCTCGAAAAACAACTTGCGCATCAAGGCATCACCCAGCCCACTGACATTCAAGCTCACGCGGTACCAACAGCTATCGCAGGCCATGATATTTTTGCACAGTCAAAAACAGGATCGGGCAAAACGCTGGCGTTTTTATTACCTGCTGTACAGCGTGTAATGAAACAAAAAGCACTCAGTAAACGCGACCCTCGCGTTTTAATCGTTGCGCCTACCCGCGAATTAGCAACCCAAGTATACAGTCAATTAAGACTATTAATTGCCGGCACAAATATTAGTGCCGTTAAAATACTCGGTGGCGAAAACTTTAATGACCAAATTAAGGCGCTACGCAAAGACCCTCATTTTGTAGTGGGCACACCGGGGCGTTTAGCTGACCATTTAAGTCAACGTTCATTACAGCTTTCAGGCTTAGAGCTTTTAATTTTTGATGAAGCAGACCGTATTCTAGATTTAGGCTTTACCGATCAAGTTAAAATGATCAACGAACTTGCTGATCACCGATTACGTCAAACGTTATTGTTTTCAGCAACGCTTGACCATGCACAAGTTGATGCCCTGTCACGTAACTTATTACGTTCACCAAAACAAATACTGTTAAGTGCTTCTAATGAGCAGCATAGTGACATTACCCAGCAGCTTTATTTAGCTGATCATCTAGATCACAAAGAAGCGCTACTTGAGCACTTTGTAAAACAAGACAATGTCGGACAATGCATTATATTTACCGCAACACGTGCCGATACTCAGCGTTTAAGCCAGTTATTAACTGATAAAGGCTTTAAAGCACAAGCACTCGCTGGTGACTTAACCCAAGCCAAACGCCTTGAAATCATGGATGCCTTTAGCCGTGAAAACTTTAAAATCTTAATCACCACCGATGTTGCATCACGTGGTCTTGATTTATTAAGCGTGACCCATGTAATTAACTTTGACCTACCAAAGCATGCTGAAGAGTATGTGCACCGTATTGGTCGTACAGGTCGCGCAGGCTTTAAGGGAACTGCTATTTCGTTAGTGGGTCCGAAAGATTGGCCAAGCTACAAAGCAATTAAAGCATTTTTAAATGATGAATTAAGCTTTTTCACCGTTGATGGCCTTGTTGGTAAATTTAAAGGCCTACGTGATAAAAAACCACAAACGGTTTGGAATAAAGCAGAGAAAAAAGTCGCTGCAAAGCCTGCTAAACCAAAACGTAAAGCTGCCCCTAAAAAACCGAAAACGCCTATTAAACCACCTATTGATGTCGATGGTTTTTCACCTATGCGTCGTAAGAAAAAACCAGAACAGGAATAATAATGAGCATTCTTGGAACAACCCAAACACTATTCGTTAACGAAATGTCAAACGAAGGCGCCTATTTAGATGGCCGTGACTTAGGTGAAGTATTTTTACCAAGTAAAGAAATTGAATACGAACTTGAAGCTGGTGACAGCGTGCAAGTATTTATTTATTTAGATCATGCAGGCCACCCAACAGGCACCACAAAAAAACCTTTAGCTGAAGTGGGCGAATATGCTCTACTCCGTGTTAAAGCTATTAATAGCACTGGTGCGTTTATGGATTGGGGCCTCGAAAAAGATGTACTTGCGCCATACAATGAACAAAAGCCAAAAATGAAAGAAGGGTTTTCGTATCTTGTACGTTTATATCTCGATAACGCCAGCCAACGTATTTGTGCATCAAGCAACTTTAATAAGTTTTTATCGAAAGAAGAACCAACTTACTCAACGATGGAAGAAGTTGACTTAATCGTTGCCGGTAAAACAGACCTAGGTTACAAAGTACTCGTAAACGAAGCCCACATTGGTGTGGTTTATTACAACACGGTATTTAAAAAGCTATTTGTTGGCCAACGCTTAAAAGGCTTCATTCAAAAAGTACGTGAAGACGGCAAAATCGACGTATTACTTGAAAAACCAGGTATGGGTAAAGTAAACGACTTAGGCGAGAAAATCTTGACTAAATTAAAAGCCGAAGGCGGCGTACTTCACTTAGGTGATAAGTCAGACCCAGAAGCAATTAAAAAGACTTTCTCAACCAGTAAAGCAAACTACAAAAAAGCCATTGGCGGTTTGTTTAAGCAAGGTTTAATCGAGATTGAAGCAACGTCGATTAGATTGAAATAAGTTGCGAGTTAACAAGATAGTGAATTATCTGAAAGAGTAAAGTGAACGCTTTACTCTTTTTTATTTTTTATAGGTTTGATAGCCGTAAACTTTCTAACGCTATTTCGAGTATTTTTCATAGATGTGAAAGTAGGTATTGTGTCATAAGCAGACTTTCCAGATTAACTCATTTCTGTCGGATAGACGACACCTGTTACCAAGTGTCGCCCTCCTAAGAACCGTACGTGCAACTTTCACTGCATACGGCTCA